>NZ_JBFUFQ010000006.1:0-77790 GCF_056403355.1 Rhizobacter sp. P2_H3
CACCGGCGCCGGCCCCGGCTCCCGCTCCCGCGGGCGACCTGCCGGCCGGCGCGCTCTCGGCCAACCAGAGCAAGCGCGTCTACGTCGGCTACTACCCGAGCTGGAGCGACAACTGGTTCGACGCCACCGGCAAGAGCCCGGCCGAGGTCTACAACGCCAGCAAGCTGGCGCGCGTGCCGGCGACCTACACGCACGTGATGGCCTCGTTCGCCGACCCCAACTTCTCGTGGGCCGGCATCGCGACGAACAGCTTCTCGGGCACCGGCATCAACTTCAACGCGACGCCGCGTGACATCAAGGCCGCGATCGACGTGCTGCACAAGCGCAACCAGAAGATCATCCTGGCCGTGGGTGGCGCGACCTACAACAACTGGGGTCCGATCGCGGCGGAAGGCGCGGCCGGCGGCGGCCCGATCATCAACGCCCTCGCGAAGATCCAGACCGAGATGGGCTTCGACGGCCTGGACGTCGACTACGAGGTCGACGGCGACGTGGACCGCTACGCCAACGCCATCAAGGCGCTTCGCAAGGCGGTCGACCTGGCAGGCGGCGGCCGCGTGCTGACGCTGGCCGGCTGGTCGAGCGGCGCCGATTGCACCTCGGGCACGACGGCCGACTCGCGCTGTGCCGGCAAGCTGTCGTACTGGGGCGGCAACGCCGGCCGCGAACGCGGCGTGGTGCTGAAGTATCCGGCGACGGCGGCGATGCTCGACCTCGTCAACGTGATGAGCTACGACGCCCGCTACGAGCACTTCGACGGCGTGGTCGCGTACAACCAGTACCGCAGCCTCTACCCGTCGTCGACCATCGTGTCGATCGGCTTCGAGCCGGCGCCGGAAGGCTGGGCGGGCGGCCAGCTGGTCATCAACGACGGCGACGCGCAGTGCGAAGGCTCGCGCAACCTGCAGGACCAGTACGGCGCCACGCTGAACCTGCCGTACTCGGTGCAGCGCTACACGACGGCGGTGCTGAACAGCACGGCGTCGAACCGCAACCCGCGTGACGGCGCGATGCTGTGGGCCATCATCAAGCCGGCCAGCGGCTCGTGCGGCAGCGCCGCATTGGCGGCCCCGGGCACGGTGGGCCAGAAGGTCGGCAACAGCTTCGGCCTGCCGGTCGACCCGCTGCTGCAGTCGGCCGACTGGAAGTAGACAGGGCCCCCCAGTCGCTGCGCTCCTGCCCCCAAGGGGCGCCGCCTGGCGGACCGGCAAAGCCGGATCCGCGGGCGTAGCTGGATCCTTCAGCGCCTTCTCCCTTCGCGGGGGAAGGCGTCTTTCATTTCAAATTCGCTATCCGCATGACCTGATCCGGTTTCATTCGTTGCGACGGCCGCGCCGCGTGCCCATCATCGATGCTCACTCTCACCCCGAGGTCATTCATGAGCATCACCGCCATCAACGTGCGCAACCAGTTCCGCGGCAAGGTCAAGGAAATCATCGAAGGCCCGGTCGTCTCCGAGATCGACGTCGAGACGCCGTCCGGCCTGATCGTCACGTCGGTCATCACGACGCGTTCGGTGAAGGAGCTGAAGCTGGCCGTCGGCAAGGACGTGATCGCGCTGGTCAAGTCCACCGAGGTGTCGATCGCGACGCTCTGACGCAGCGTCCGAAGGAGACGGCGCGATGGCATTCCACGGCAGTCCGGTGCGCGTGCTGGTGATTCCCGGCTTGCGCGGCAGCGGTCCGGCGCACTGGCAGAGCTGGCTGCAGGGTCACTTTCGCCGCGCGGTGCGCGTCGAGCAGGACGACTGGGACAGCGCCGACCTCGAGGCCTGGGCCATCCGCATCGGCGAGACGCTGGCCGCCGAGCCGGCCGGGCCGTGGGTCGCGGTGGCGCACAGCTTCGGCTGCCTGGYGCTCGCGCAGCACGTGCTGTCGACCTGCGGCCGCACCGCCCACGGCGTGCGCGGCGCGCTGCTGGTGGCGCCGGCCGACCCGGGCCGCTTCGCGCTCGACGACCTGCCGCTGCGCCAGCGCCTGCGCGTACCGGCCACGCTGCTCGCGAGCGACACCGATCCGTGGATGAGCGCACCAAGAGCAGAATCGTTCGCCCAGGCCTGGGGCAGCGGCTTCGTGAACCTGGGCGACGCCGGCCACATCAATGCCGAGGCGGGCTTCGGCCCGTTGCCGGCGGCGAAGAAGCTGACCGAGTTCCTGATCCACCGTGTCGAGCAATCGCGCCGGCCGGAGCGCGCCGACCTGCACGAGTTCTCGTTCGCCGTCTGACCGGCCATTCGACCTGTCATTCATCCATCACCAGGAGACCACCATGAGCTTGCGACTGGGCGACATCGCCCCCGACTTCGAACAGCAATCCTCCGACGGCCCGATCAGCTTCCACAAGTGGCTGGGCGACAGCTGGGGCGTGCTGTTCTCGCACCCGGCCGATTTCACGCCGGTGTGCACCACCGAGCTCGGCCTGACCGCCAAGCTGAAGGACGAGTTCACGAAGCGCAACGTGAAGGCGATCGCGCTGAGCGTCGACCCGGTCGACTCGCACACGAAGTGGATCCAGGACATCAACACGACGCAGAAGACGCGGGTCAACTTCCCGATCCTGGCCGACGCCGACCGCAAGGTGGCCGAGCTGTACGACCTGATCCACCCGAACGCCAGCACCACCGCCACCGTGCGCTCGCTGTTCGTGATCGACCCAGCGAAGAAGATCCGCCTGACGATCACCTACCCGGCGAGCACCGGCCGCAACTTCGACGAGATCCTGCGCGTGATCGACTCGCTGCAGCTGACCGATTCGCACAGCGTCGCGACGCCGGGCAACTGGAAGGACGGCGACGACGTCGTGATCGTGCCGTCGCTGCAGGATCCGGAGGTCATCAAGAAGAAGTTCCCGAAGGGCTACACGGCGGTGACGCCGTACCTGCGGTTGACGCCGCAGCCGAACAAGCCTTGAGAGGTAGGCGGCAGGGGTTTGTTGGACGCATGACTTGCCGACAAGTCATGCGGAAACTAAACTCCGCCGATGGCATCCACCCAGGCCGACCAGATCCTCGAACTTGCGCGGCGGCAGCGCCTGCTGAAGGCCGCCGACGTTCGCGCCCGGGGCTGGTCGCCGCAACTGCTGCTCAAGCTTCATCAGGCCGGCAAGCTGCAACGGGCGGCCCGCGGGCTCTACAGCCTGCCGGATGCGCAACCCACCGAGCACCAGACGCTGATCGAGGTCTGCCACCGCGTGCCGAAGGCGGTGGTGTGCCTGCTGTCGGCGCTGCAGTTCCACGGCATCGGCACGCAGCTTCCGCACGAGGTCTGGATCGCACTGCCTGAAGGCACGCAGACACCGGCCATTGACTACCCGCCGCTGCGCATCGTGCGGCTGCGCGGCGATGCCGGCACGGCCGGCATCGAGACGGCGGTCGAACAGGGTTCGCCGATCCGGGTCTACGGCATCGCGAAAACGGTCACCGACTGCTTCAAGTTCCGCCACAAGATCGGGCTGGACGTCGCGCTCGAGGCCCTGCGCGATGCCTGGCGATCGCGCCGGCTCGGCATGGACGAAGTCACCCATTTCGCGCGCATCAACCGCGTCGAGACGGTGATGCGGCCGTACCTGGAAGCGCTGGTGGCATGAGCGACGCGAGCGCGGCGTCGGTACTGGCCCGGCTGTTGAACCTCGCCAAGCAGTCCGGCGAAGACTACAACCTGCTGCTGAACCGCTTCGCGCTGGAGCGCCTGCTCTGCCGCATCAGCGTGTCGGAGCATGCCGAGCGATTCCTGCTGAAAGGAGCGCTGCTGTTCACGCTCTGGTACGACACGCCGCACCGGCCGACGCGAGACGCCGATCTCCTCGGTTTCGGCCCCGACGGCCCGGACCACCTGACGGACACCTTCCGCAGCATCGCCGGCATCGACCTCGGCGATGGCATCACGTTCGCGCCCGACTCGGTCCGCGTGGAGTCCATCCGCGAAGACACGACCTATGGCGGCTGGCGGGTGCGGCTCGAAGCCCGCATCGGCAACGCACGCTGTGCACTGCATGTCGACGTCGGGTTCGGCGACGCCGTCACGCCGGCCGCCGAGTCGGTGACCTTTCCCGTGCTGCTGGCCGACCTGGCCGCGCCCCGGCTGCAGGCCTATCCGGTCTATACCGTGATCGCGGAGAAGTACCACGCGATGGTCTCGCTCGGCATCGCCAACAGCCGCATGAAGGACTTCTTCGACCTGTCCGTCATCGCCCACCGGTCGACATTGGACGGCGCCACGCTCGCACGTGCCATCGGCGCGACGTTCGCCCGGCGCCGGACCCCGCTGCCCGCCGAGCCCCCGCTCGCGCTGACGGCCTTCTTCGCGGACGACGACGCCAAGCGCAGGCAGTGGGCTGCGTTCCTCGGCAAGGCGCGCCTGGGCGCGCCCCCGTTGCCGCAGGTCATCGCGCTGCTTCACGACCTGCTGTGGCCGCCCACGCAAGTGGCCGCTTCCGGCAGCCTCGCCAACGCGGCCTGGCGGCCCGAGCACGCTCGCTGGGCGTGATCCGGTGCGTGATCGGGGATCCCCCGTTCTTGCCAGTCGCCGGGTTCGTGCGGCACACTCGCCCCCGACAACAAGTAGAAACACACCACGTTGGGGGGCGTGCGTCGTCGACGCGCTGCCTCGTTCCCATCTTGCGAGGCACCGATGTCCCACAGCTTGAAGGATCTGCTTGCCCATGGCGCCGATGACGACATCGCCATCTCCGCCCCCGACCGCCCCCCGCTGCGCTACCGCGAACTGCGCCGGCTGATCGCCGAGACGCTCGCCCGGCTCAACGGCCTGGGCATCGCCCGCAACGACCGCGTGGCGATCGTGCTGAACAACGGCCCCGAGATGGCGACCTGCTTCGTCGCCTGCGCCTGCGGCGTGACCAGCGCGCCGCTGAACCCGGCCTACCGCGCCGACGAGTTCGAGTTCTACCTGTCCGACCTGAACGCGAAGGCGCTGGTCGTCGAGCGCGGCAGCGCCTCGCCGGCGATCGACGTGGCCGCGAAGCTCGGCGTGCGCGTGATCGACCTGGTGGTGCCCGAAGGCGCCGGCGCCGGCAGCTTCGTGCTGGAGCCGCGCGATGGCGCCATCGCCGCATCGGCCGCGCAAGCCACCWGGGCCGAGCCCGACGACGTCTCGATGGTGCTGCACACCTCCGGCACCACCTCGCGCCCGAAGATCGTGCCGCTGTCGCAGCGCAACCTGTGCGCCTCGGCCACCAACATCCGCAGCACGCTCGCGTTCACCCCCGCCGACCGCGGGCTGAACATCATGCCGCTGTTCCACATCCACGGCCTGATCGCCGGCGTGCTCGCGCCGCTGTCGGCCGGCTCGCAGGTGTTCTGCACGCCGGGCTTCAATGCGCTGAAGTTCTTCGGCTGGATGGAGGAGGCCAGGCCCACCTGGTACACCGCGGTGCCGACCATGCACCAGGCCATCCTGTCGCGCGCCGGCAAGAACGCCGACGTGATCCAGCGCCACCCGCTGCGCTTCCTGCGCTCGTCGTCGTCGTCGATGCCGCCGCAGGTGATCCGCGAGCTCGAGGAGGTGTTCGGCGCGCCGCTGATCGAGGCCTACGGCATGACCGAAGCCACGCACCAGATGGCGTCGAACCCGCTGCCGCCGAAGGCGCGCAAGCCGGGCGCGGTCGGCCTCGCGGCCGGGCCCGAGGTGGCCATCATGGCCGAGGACGGCAACCTGCTGCCGGCCGGCGGCATCGGCGAGATCGTGATCCGCGGCGCCAACGTGACGCGCGGCTACGAGAACAACCCGAAGGCCAATGCCGAGGGCTTCACGAACGGCTGGTTCCGCACCGGCGACCAGGGCACGATGGACGCCGACGGCTACATCAGCCTGACCGGGCGCCTCAAGGAAATCATCAATCGCGGCGGCGAGAAGGTCAGCCCGCGCGAGGTCGACGAGATCCTGATGGACCACCCGGCCGTCGCGCAGGTGGTGTGCTTCGGCATGCCGCACCCGAAGCTCGGCGAAGAGGTCGCCGCGGTCGTCGTGCTGCGCGAGGGCCAGCCGGCCACCGAGCGCGAGCTGCAGGCCTTCGTCGCGACGCGGGCCGCCGACTACAAGGTGCCGAAGAAGATCCTCTTCATGGACGAGATCCCGAAGGGCGCCACCGGCAAGCTGCAGCGCATCGGCCTCGCGCAGAAGCTCGGCCTCGGCTGATACCGTTTTCTTCCCGGGCGAACCCTGCCGGTCGCCCGCGGTCGGCGTCCGTGAGGACGTTGGCGGCCGCACCCACAAGAACGACACCGACGGACCCCGGGGGGCGATTCCCCCAGTGTGACAACCACAAGGAGCGATCTTGAAGTACCAGCAGTTCAAGCAGTGGGCGGCGGCCGCGATGGCGCTGTGTGCGATGGGCGGGGGCGGGGCGGCACAGGCCTGGGAGCCCGCCAAGCCGGTGGAGTTCGTCGTGCCGGCCGGCACCGGCGGCGGGGCCGACCAGATGGCCCGCTTCATCCAGGGCGTGGTCGCGAAGAACAACCTGATGAAGCAGCCGATCATCGTCGTCAACAAGGCGGGCGGCGCGGGCGCCGAGGGCTTCCTCGACGTGAAGGGCGCGAAGGGCGATGCGCACAAGATCGTCATCACGCTGTCGAACCTGTACACGACGCCGCTCGCCACCGGCGTGCCGTTCAACTGGCGCGACCTGACGCCGGTGGCGATGCTCGCGCAGGACGAGTTCGTGCTGTGGGTCAACGCCGAGTCGCCGTACAAGACCGCGAAGGAGTACATCGACGCGATCAAGGCGCAGCCGGCCAACAGCTTCAAGATGGGCGGCACCGGCTCGAAGCAGGAAGACCAGATCATCACCGCGATGCTCGAGAAGGCGGTCGGCAAGAAGCTCACCTACATCCCGTACAAGGGCGGCGGCGACGTCGCGGTGCAGCTGGTGGGCAAGCACGTCGACTCGACGGTCAACAACCCGATCGAGGCCGAGTCGCACTGGCGCGCCGGCAAGCTGCGCGCGCTGTGCGTGATGGACAAGGACAAGCTGCCGTACACCGCCAAGCTGACGCCGACGCAGAGCTGGAACGACATCCCCACGTGTGCGTCGGCCGGCGTGCCGGTCGACTACCTGATGCTGCGCGGCATCTTCATGCCGCCGGGCGCGACGCCGGAGCAGGTGGCGTTCTACATCGAACTGTTCAAGAAGGTGCGCGCGCTGCCGGAGTGGAAGGACTTCATGGACAAGGGTGCGTTCAAGCAGACCTTCATGAGCGGCCCGRAGTTCGTCGACTGGCTCGGGAAGAACGAGCAGATGCACCGCGAGTTGATGAAGCAGGCCGGCTTCCTCGCGCAATAGGCCCGTCCCACAACGAGGTGATGCATGAGCGAACCTGATTCCGCAACGGTCGGCAAGCGGTGGCCGGAGGTCGGCATGGCCGGCGTACTGGCCGCGATCGCGCTGGTGGTGATCGTCGACAGCCTGCGCGTGGGCATCGGCTGGGCCGACGACGGCCCGCGCGCCGGCTACTTCCCGTTCTACATCGGGCTGCTGCTGCTCGCGGCGGCGGGCAGCATCCTGTTCGGCGAGTTCCGCCGCCGCAAGCAGCCCGACCCGGCGTTCGCCGAGCGCGCGCAGCTGCGCATGGTGGTCGCGGTGCTGCTGCCGATGGTGGTGTACGTCGCGCTGATCTGGGGGCTCGGCATCTACCTCGCATCGACGCTGCTGATCGGCTACTTCATGCGCCGCCACGGGCACTACCGCTGGCCGCTCACCGCGGCGGTGTCGGTCGGCGTGCCGCTGCTGCTGTTCGCGGTGTTCGAGAAATGGTTCCTGGTGCCGCTGCCGAAGGGGCCGATCGAGCGTCTGTTCGGTCTTTAGTCAGGGCTGTAGAAGTTCCTCCGCCCGCGCACACAAGAACCCACAGGGAGAGAAGCGCATGGAAGAAATCACCAACCTGATGCACGGCTTCGGCGTGGCCCTCACGCTGCCCAACCTCGGCTTCATGCTGATCGGCCTCACGCTGGGCGTGCTGATCGGCGTGCTGCCGGGGCTGGGCGGCGCCAACGGCGTCGCGATCCTGCTGCCGCTCACGTTCTCGATGAACCCCACGTCGGCCATCATCATGCTGTCGTGCATCTACTGGGGAGCGCTGTTCGGCGGGGCGATCACGTCGATCCTGTTCAACATCCCCGGCGAGCCGTGGTCGGTGGCCACCACCTTCGACGGCTACCCGATGGCGCAGCAGGGCCGCGCGGCGCAGGCGCTGACGGCGGCTTTCACCTCGTCGTTCGTCGGCGCGCTGTTCGCGGTGGTGCTGATCACCTTCCTCGCGCCGCTGCTCGCGAAGTTCGCGGTGAAGTTCGGCCCGCCGGAGTTCTTCGCGGTGCAGCTGCTCACGTTCTGCAGCTTCGTCGGCACCAGCAAGGAGCCGCCGGCCAAGACCATCGCGTCGATGATGCTCGGCTTCGCGCTCGCCGCCGTCGGCATGGACAGCGTGACCGGCCAGCTGCGCATGACCTTCGGCGTGCCCGAGCTGCTGAAGGGCTTCGACTTCCTGATCGCGGTGATCGGGCTGTTCGGCATCGGCGAGATCCTGCTGACGATGGAGGAGGGCCTGGCCTTCAAGGGCAAGAGCGCGAAGATCAACTTCAAGGTGGTGTGGCAGACCTGGGGTGAGCTGCTCAGGCACTGGAAGACCTTCCTGCGCTCGACGGCGATCGGCTGCTGGATGGGCATCACGCCGGGCGGCGCGACGCCGGCCTCGTTCATGAGCTACGGCATGGCGCGCCGCATGTCCGACGACCCGCAGAGCTTCGGCAAGGGGCAGATCCAGGGCGTGATCGCGCCCGAGACCGCGGCGCACGCGGCCGGCACCTCGGCGCTGCTGCCGATGCTGACGCTGGGCATCCCCGGCTCGCCGACCGCGGCCGTGCTGCTGGGCGGCCTGCTGATCTGGGGGCTGCAGCCGGGGCCGATGCTGTTCGTCGAGCAGAAGGATTTCGTCTGGGGGCTGATCGCCTCGATGTACCTCGGCAACCTGGTCGGCCTGATCGTGGTGCTGACGACGGTGCCGTGGTGGGCGGCGATCCTGCGCATCCCGTTCTCGGTGATCGCGCCGGTGATCATCGTGATCTGCGCGATCGGCGCGTACACGGTGCACAGCGCGATGTTCGACGTGGTGATGATGCTGGTGTTCGGCGTCGTCGGCTACGTCTTCAAGAAGCTGCGCTACCCGCTGGCGCCGATGGTGCTGGCGCTGGTGCTGGGCGACATGGCCGAGGCGAGCTTCCGGCAGTCGATGCTTGCATCTCAGGGCAAACTCTCGATCTTCTGGTCGAACCCGCTGGTGGGTGGGATCACGGCGCTGGCGCTGGTGATCCTGCTGTGGCCGGCGGCGCAAAGCGGGCGCAGGTGGTTGCGCTCGCGCGAAACCCACGCTGTCGGAGAAATCCCTTGAAATTCGCGATCGTCGGCGCCGGTGCCATCGGCGGCTACCTGGGGGCCCGGCTGGCGCTGGCGGGCGAAGAGGTCACCTTCATCGCCCGCAACCGCAACCTGGCGGCCATCAACGCGAACGGCTTCAAGCTGATCGAGGAAGACGGCCGCGAGCAGGTCGCGCGCAACCTGCGGGCGGTGCAGCGCATGGCCGAGGCCGGCCCGCAGGACGTGGTGCTGCTGACGCTGAAGGCACACCAGGTGAAGGACGTGCTGCCCGAGCTGCGCGAGCTGTTCGGCCCGCACACGCTGGTCGTCACGATGATCAACGGGCTGCCGTGGTGGTACTTCCACAAGCTGGCCGGGCCGTACGAGGGGCGCTCGCTCGAGAGCGTCGACCCCGGCGGCGTGATCGGCGCGCACATCGAGCCCGAGCGCGTGATCGGCGGCATCGTCTACCCGGCCTCGGAGCTGGTCGAGCCGGGCGTGGTGCGCGTGATCGAGGGCAACCGCTTCACGCTGGGCGAGCTGGACGGCTCGCGCAGCGAGCGCATCGAGGCGCTGTCGCAGGCGATGATGCGGGCCGGCTTCAAGTCGCCGGTGTCCAAGGACATCCGCGGCGAGATCTGGGTCAAGCTGTGGGGCAACCTGAGCTTCAACCCGATCAGCGCGCTGACGCATGCGACGCTGCAGGACATCTGCCGCTTCCCGGCCACGCGCGAACTCGCGGCGCGGATGATGACCGAGGCGCAGGCGATCGGCGAGAAGCTCGGCGTGGAGTTCAAGATCTCGCTGGACAAGCGCATCGCCGGCGCCGAGGCGGTTGGCGCGCACAAGACCTCGATGCTGCAGGACGTGGAGCACGGCCGCGCGCTGGAGCTGCAGGCGCTGGTGGGCTCGGTGGTCGAGCTCGCGCAGATCACGCAGACGCCGGCGCCGAACATCGAGGCGGTGTACGCGGTGACCGGGCTGCTGGCGCAGACGCTGTCGCAGCACGCAGGCAAACTCGCGCTCTCGCCCGCCTGAGAAATCACAAGGAACCCTCATGAAATTTCCCTTTGCGTTGTGCGCAGCGGCCGTGCTGCTGGGCCTGTCCGCTTCGGCCGGTGCCCAATCGCTGCGCTGCAGTTCCGCCACCATCGGTGTCGGCGAACCGCGCTCCGGCGTGCTGCAGAAATGCGGCGAACCCATCGCCCGCGATTCGTTCTGCAAGCCGGTCGATCCGCAGTCGGTCGCCGCCAGCGCGCCCGGTACCGCCGTCGTGCTGCCGTGCGAGAAGATCGACGAGTGGACCTACAACCCCGGCTACGGGCAGTTCATCACGACGCTGCGGCTCGAGGCCGGCAAGGTCACCGCGGTGACCTACGGCGACCGGGTCAAGTAGGCGTGCGGCGATGAGTTCACCGGCCGCCGACAAGCCCACCTCGGTCAACGCCGACGGCATCTTCGAGCCGTTCCCGATCAGCCGCGTGCCGATGGAGGAGTTCCTGCGCGGCGAGCGCTTCGGCATGCGCTACCGGCACCTCAGCTCGTTCGGTGGCGGCACGCAGGTGAGCGTCTCGATGGAAGAGCTGCCGCCGGGCCGCCAGGCCAACCAGGCGCACTACCACCTGCTCGAGGAAGAGCACCTCTACCTGATCGAGGGCAGCCTCACGCTGACGCTGGGCGACAAGCGCTACCTGATGACAGCCGGCGACTACGTGTGCTTTCCGGCCGGCCAGAAGGCGGGCCACGCGATCTTCAACCACACCGAGGCGCCGTGCCGCTACCTGGTGCTGGGCACCTCGAACCCGCATGACGTGGCGGTGCACACCGAGACCGGCCGCGTCAGCGTCAGGCTGATGGGCGAGGGCTACCGGCGCTCATCGGTGATGGGCTACTGGGACGAGGTCGACGTCGACCGCACGCCTTGACGACGGCATGGACTTCGCCGTCTTCTTCCGCAACCTCAACCTCGGGCGGACCAACTGCCCGACGAAGCTGCAGCTGGAAGCCGCCTTCCTGGACGCGGGTGCCGTCAGCGCCGCCTCGTTTCTGACCAACGGCACGCTGGTCTACACAGCTTCGTCGACCGATCAAGCACGGGAGGTGTTCGACCGCGCATATGCATTGCTGAACACGCGATGCGGCCTGAAGGAGCCCGCCTTCGTGCGCACCGTCGACTACCTCGAAGCGCTGGTCGACACCGACCCGTTCGCCGGCATCGACCGTGCGAGCGTCTACGAGTTCTGCGTCTCCTTCCTGCATTCGCCCGAGGTGGTGCCGCCGACGCTGCCGCTCGCGTCCGCGCGCGGCGATGTCGAGCTGATCGCGGTGACGCCCGCCGAGGTGCTGAGCCTGAGCCGCAAGTTCGGCGCCTCGCCCGGCAGCCCGAACGCCTTCCTCGAGAAGCGGCTGGGCTCGCCGCTGACGACGCGCGCCTGGAACACCCTCGTGCGGCTGGTGCGCAAGCATCGCGCCGCGTCCGCCGACTGACCCGGACCCTGCCGCCATGAAACCCGACTTCACGATCCGCCCCGTCGCGCGCGACGACTTCGCCGCCTGGAAGCCGCTCTGGGACGGCTACAACGCGTTCTACGGCCGCGAGGGCCCGACCGCGCTGCCCGACGAGATCACGCAGGCCACCTGGTCGCGCTTCTTCGATGCCTACGAGCCGGTGCACGCGCTGGTGGCCGCGCGCGGCAGCGAGCTGCTGGGCCTCACGCACTACCTGTTCCACCGCAGCACGACGCTGCTCGGGCCGACCTGCTACCTGCAGGACCTGTTCACGACGGCCGCTGCACGCGGGCGCGGCGTCGGCCGCGCGCTGATCGAAGGTGTGTACGAGCGCGCCGCGGCGGGCGGCTCCAACCGCGTCTACTGGATGACGCACGAGACCAACACGACCGCGAGGACGCTGTACGACCGGGTCGCGACGAACTCCGGCTTCCTGATCTACCGCAAGATGCTCTGAGCCCCCGATGCCGACGCCCTACTCATTGACCCTCACCGACACCGCCGATGAAGCGCTGCGCCAGGCGATCCTCGCGCCGCTCGTCGAGTACAACCTGTCGCAGGCCGGCGCCAGCGGCAACCGGCCGCTCGCGGTGCTGGTGCACGACGCGCAAGGCAACGTCGCCGGCGGCGCCTGGGGCTACACCGGCTTCCAGTGGCTGTTCATCCAGTTGCTGGTGGTGCCGGCCGATGCACGCGGCCAGGGCCTGGGCACGCAGATCATGCAGCGCGCCGAAGCGGAAGCCATCGAGCGCGGCTGCGTCGGCGCCTGGCTCGACACCTTCGAGTTCCAGGCGCGCGGCTTCTACGAGAAGCTGGGCTACGCCTGCTTCGGCCAGATCGACGGCTACCCGCCCGGGTATGCGCGCTACTTCATGAAGAAGGCGCTGCAGCCCGCTCAGCCGATTCAGCCGGCCCCGTAGACGTTCGCCAGCGTGCCGATGCCGGCTATCGTGACCTCGACGGCCGTGCCGGGCTTCATCGGCAGCACGCCGAGCGAGGTGCCGCACAGGATCACGTCGCCGGGCTCCAGCGTCATGTCGTGCGACAGCCGCGAGACCAGCTCGGCCGGCGTGAAGAACATGTCGTTCAGCGCGTAGTTCTGGCGCTCGCGGCCGCCCACTGTCGTGCGCAGCGTCGCCGCAGCCGGGTCGAACTCGGTCTCGATCACCGGGCCGAACACGCCGAAGCCATCGAAGCTCTTCGCGCGCGCCCACTGCGCAAAGCTCGGGTCGCGCGCGATCAGCTCCATCGCGGTCACGTCGTTGGCGCAGCTGTAGCCGAAGATGTGCGACGCGGCCTGCTCGAGCGGCACCGCCTTCGCGCGGCGGCCGATCACGATCGCCAGTTCGCCCTCGTAGGCCACGCGGCCGACGTCCGGGCTCGGTACCGCAATCGTTTGGCCGTGCGCGGCGAAGCTGCTCGGTGCCTTCAGGAAGTACAGCGGCTCGGCCGGCCGCGACCAGCCGTTCTTCTCGGCCGCCGCGGCGAAGTTGTTCCACAGCGCGATCATCTTCGACGGCCGGCACGGCGTCAGCCACTCGAGGCCGGCCAGCGGCAGCCGCTCACCGGTGGGGGAAGGGGAGGCGAACAGGCCGCCGGCATGGACGACGATCTCTTCGCCGTCCAGCTGCCCGAAGATCTCACGCCCGGCGTGTACCCCGCGCAGCCATTTCATGCGCCGTCGACGCAGGCGGCGGCCAGCAGCTCGCGGATGAAGCGCGACTTGCCCTCGGTGTAGGCCTCGCGGTCGTCGCGGTAGCGCGCGGCAAGCGCCCGCTTCACGTCCAGGTACTGCGCCGCCAGCTCGGGGTGGGCGCGCAGCTGGTCGCGGAACCGCAACTCGGCCTGCGCATCGGCCGGCATGCGCACGTGCACATGGTGGGTGCGGCCGGTGCCGTACGGCGGCATGCCCTTCACGAAGAACATGCGGTCGCGCCGCGGGTTGTCGGGCCAGAACACGTAGTCCAGGCCCTCGAGCGGCGCGATGAACGACGACCACTGCGCCGCCACCGGGGCGATCAGCAGGATGTCGATGATCGGCTTGGCCGGCAGGTCCGGCACCGCGGTGCTGCCGATGTGCACGATGCAGACCTCGATGTCCGGCCCGAGCGCGGCGCGGATCGCCTGCTGCTCCGCCTTGAACAGCGCAGGCCAGCGGGCATCGTAGGGAGCGAGGGCTATCGTGTCGGTGGTATCTGGCATGGCGGGCCTCCAACGGACGCGCCCGCACAGTATCACTGTGCGGCCCCGAAGTCAGCCCCCCGGCCCCACCCTCAGAAGGCCGGCACCATCGATCCGCTGAAGGTCGACTCGACCAGCTGCTTCACCTCCGGCGACTGGAAGGCCTTCACCAGCTTCGCGACCCAGGGCTTGTCCTTGTCCTCGGTGCGCACCGCCAGCAGGTTGGCGTACGGGTTCTTCGGGTCCTCGATCGCGATCGCATCGCGCGTGGGCACCAGCTTCGCCTGCACCGCGTAGTTGGTGTTGATCGCGCTCGCGTCCAGGTCGTCGAGCGAGCGCGGCAGCTGCGCCGCCTCGACCTGCACGATCTGGATCTTCTTCGGGTTCTCGACCACGTCCTGCACCGTCGCGCTGATGCCGGCGGCCGGCTTCAGCTTGATCACGCCGTACTTCTGCAGCAGCGCGAGCGCGCGCCCGCTGTTCGACGGATCGTTCTGGATGCCGACCTTCGCGCCGGCCGGCAGGTCGGCCAGCGACTTGTAGCGCTTCGAATAGAAGCCCATCGGGAAGGTCACCGTGTAGCCGACCGCGCTGATCCTGTAGCCGCGCGCCTGGATCTGCGACTGCAGGAACGGCAGGTGCTGGTAGCTGTTGGCTTGCACGTCGCCGGCATCGAGCGCGGCATTGGGCTGGATGTAGTCGTTGAACTCGACGATCTGCAGCTTCAGGCCGTCGCGCTCGGCGACCTTCTTCGCCACCTCGGCGATCTGCGCATGCGGGCCGGCGGTGACGGCGATCTTGATCGTCTCCTGCGCGGCGGCCGGGCCGGCGACGGCGACGAGGAGGGCGGACAACAGCAGGGTACGGCGATGGAGGCTCATGGTCTTTGGAGGTCAGGGACGACAGGAAACATCAAGGGCCCGGCTCGAACGCATCGCGCCACGCCAGCAGCCGGCGCTCCAGCGCGCGCATCGCGCCGTCGCTCAGCTTGCCCAGCAGCGCCAGCAGCGCGATCGCGGCGAGCACGATGTCGGCGCGGCCGGTCTCGCGGCCGTCGGTCAGCAGGTAGCCGAGGCCGCTGCTCGCGGCGATCAGCTCGGCGGCCACCATGAACATCCACGCGAGGCCGAGGCCGTTGCGCAGCCCGGTCAGCACCGACGGCAACGCGGCCGGCAGCAGCACGCGCCGCACCAGCGCCAGGCGTGAGAAGCCGAACAGCCGGCCGACCTCGACCAGCTTGCGGTCGACGCCGCGGAAGCCCGAGGCCACGCCCAGGTAGACCGGAAAGAACGCGCCGATCGCGATCAGCACGATCTTCGGCGTCTCGTCGATGCCCAGCCACAGCAGCAGCAACGGCACCCAGGCGAGCGACGGGATCGCGCGCAGGCCCTGCACGGAAGGATCGAGCCAGGCCGAGACGCGCTGCGACAGCCCGACCGCCGAGCCGGCCGCGAGCGCGAGCCCGCTGCCGAGCGCGAAGCCCGCGGCGACGCGGCCGGTGCTGGCCAGCAGATGCAGCCCGAGCGTCTGGCCGCCCAGGCCGATCAGCGTGCGCAGCACCTCGCTCGGTGGCGGCAGCGCGCGGCTGCCGGACCAGCCGAGCCAGGCCGCCAGCTCGATCGCGCCCAGCACCACGGCGGGCAGCACGATGCCCACCGGCACGCGCCAGCGGCGCTTGCTGCGCAGGCGCGGTGCCGTCGATGCTGCAGGCGCAGCCGTCAGCGTCAGTTCAGGCGGCACGCTGGATCACGCCGGTCGCGAAGCGGGTGTCGACCAGCTCCGTGATCGTGCGCGCGAGGTCGGTGCCCGGCTTGACCAGCTGCTCGTCGAGCAGGATCGGCGCGGCCGCCTGCAAGGCCTTCACATGCTCGGCCGACGGCTGCGGGTTGCTGAGATCCGTGCGCAGCTTGATCTGCAGCAGCGCGACCTGCAGGCTGACCTTGGCCTCTTCGGACAGGATCTTCGCGGCCTCGCTCTGGTTCGCGAGGATCCACAGCCGCGCACGCTCGTAGGCCGCGATCACGCGCTTCACGTCGTCCGGGCGCTGCGCGAGCACGTCCTCGCGCACATTCAGGAAGCCGTAGGTGTTGAACGCGACGTTGCGGTACAGCAGCGTCGATCCTGCATCCAGCTCGCTGGCCGCCATCAGCGGATCCAGCCCGGCCCAGGCGTCGACGCGGCCCTGCTCGAGCGCGGTGCGGCCGTCGGCATGCTGCAGCGCGACATGCTCGATGTCGCTGCGCTTCAACCCCACGCTGTGCAGCGCGCGCAGCAGGAACAGGTACGGGTCGGTGCCCTTGGTGGCCGCGACCTTCCTCCCCTTCAGGTCGGCCAGCGACTTGATCGGCGAGCCCTTGGGCACGACCAGCGCGGTCCATTCCGGGCGCGAGAAGATGTACGGCGTGCGGATCGGGTTGCCGTTGGCCTTCGCGAGCAGCGCGGCCAGGCCGGCGCTCGAGCCGATGTCGATGCTGTTGCTGTTCAGGTACTCCAGCGCGCGGTTGCTGCCGGCACTCAGCACCCATTTGACGTTGACGCCGTCGCGCCTGAAGTCTTCCTCGAGCCAGCCGAAGCGGCGCAGCACCAGGCTGGACGGCGAGTAGTAGGCGTAGTCGAGGCGCAGCTCCTTCGCATCGGCGGCACGCGCCAGCGTAGGGACGGCCAGGGCAGCAGCGGCGGCTTGCAGGACGGTACGGCGTTTCATCGGCAACTTTCGGGAATGAAGGGATCAGGCGGCGGCGTGCACGGCATCCAGCCGCAGCCGCTTCGCGATGTGGTCGGCACCGAGCCGCGGGCCGCGGCCGAACAGCTGCTCGCGCAGCGTGCCGCCGGCGTACTCGCGGCGGTAGCGGCCGCGCTTCTGCAACTCGGGCACCACGTGCTCGACGACATCGCGCATCGATTCATGCGCCACCGCATACGCGAGGTTGAAGCCGTCGACGCCGGTCGCCTCGACCCAGCGCTCCAGCTCGTCGGCCACCTGCACCGCATCGCCGACGATCACCGGCCCGCGGCCGCCGAGGCCGATGAACTGCGCCGCTTCCTGCACCGTCCAGACGCGCGTCGGGTCGGCCTGGTTGAACGACGCGAGCGCGCTGCGGCCGGCCTCGGTGTCGATGTACTCGACCGTCGCGTCGGGCGCGAAGCGGCTGAAGTCGACGCCGGTCCAGCCCGACAGCAGCGCGAGCGAGGCGTCGAGGTCGATGTGCTCGCGGTACTCCGCATGCCTGGCCTTCGCGACGGCTTCGTTCTCGCCGGTGACGATCAACGCCTGCGCGTAGATCAGCACGTCGTTCGCCGGGCGGCCTTGCGCCACCAGCGCAGCGCGGATCCCGTCGACATACTTGCGCACCACCGCGACGCTCGGCCCGCTGACGAACACGCACTCCGCATGGCGCGCCGCGAAGGCCTTGCCGCGCGGCGAGCTGCCGGCCTGGTACAGCACCGGCGTGCGTTGCGGCGACGGCTCGCACAGGTGGATGCCCGGCACCTGGTAGTGCTCGCCGCGGTGGCGGATCGGGCGCACGCGCGCCGGGTCGGTGAAGACGCCGCGCGCCTTGTCGCGCACCACCGCGTCGTCCTGCCAGCTGTGTTCCCACAGCTTGTAGACGACCTCCAGGTACTCGTCGGCCATGTCGTAGCGGTCGTCGTGCGCCGGCTGCTGCGGCAGGCCCAGGTTGCGCGCGGCGCTGTCGAGGTAGCCGGTGACGATGTTCCAGCCGATGCGCCCGCGCGTCAGGTGGTCGAGCGTGCTGATGCGGCGCGCGAACGGGTAGGGGTGCTCGTAGGTCAGCGCGCAGGTCACGCCGAAGCCCAGGTGCTGCGTCGCCTGCGCCATCAGCGGCACCAGCGCGAGCGGGTCGTTCAGCGGCACCTGCACGCCATGGCGCAGCGCGGCATCGGCCGCGCCCTGGTACACGTCGTAGACGCCCAGCACGTCGGCCAGGAACACGCCGTCGAAGCGGCCGCGCTCCAGCAGCTGCGCGAGCTCGACCCAATGGTCCGGATCGGTGTAGCGGTGCGAGCGATCGCGCGGGTGCGTCCACAGCCCGGGCGACTGGTGCCCGACCGTGTTCATCTGGAAGGCGTTGAAGCGGATCACTTGCTTGCGAGGGCCTGCTGGTAGTCGGTCTTCACGAAACCGGCGAACTTCGTTTCGGTGATGGCGAGGAACTCCTTCGAGCGGTAGGCCTCGGCGATGTCCTTGACCCACGGCGCGTCCTTGTCCGCGGTGCGCACCGCGACGACGTTCTGGTAGGTCGGGCCGGTCTTCTCGAGCGCGAGCGCCTCGGTCAGCTTCAGGCCCGAGGCCAGCGCGAAGTTGCCGTTGACGAACGAGTAGTCAGTGTCGTCCAGCGAGCGCGGCAGCTGCGCGGCCTCGATCGGCACCAGCTTGATCTTCTTGAGGTTGACGGCCACGTCCTTCTCCGACGCGCGGATCGGGTCGGTGCCTTCGCGCAGCCTGACCCAGCCGATCTCCTGCAGAACGACCAGCGCGCGCGCCGCATTCGTCGGGTCGTTCGGCAGCGCGACGACGGCGCCTTCCTTCACGTCCAGCGTCTTGTGCTTCCGGCTGTAGATCGCGATCGGCGCGGTCGGCACCTTCAGCAGCTCGCTGATCGCGAGCTTGTTCTCGGTCGCGAACTTCGTCAGGTAGACGATGTGCTGGAACGCGTTCGCGTCGAGCGCGCCCTGGGCCAGCGCGTGGTTCGGCTGGATGTAGTCGTTGAACTCGACGATCTTCACCGTGTAGCCCTTCTTCTCGAGCAGCGGCTTGATGCCGAGCTTGATCTGGTCGGCGTACGGGCCGGCGGTGGCGCCGAACACGATCTCCTTCTTCTGCTGGGCGGTCGCGCCGAGTGCGACGGCAGTGAGTGCGAGGGCCAGCAGCGAGCGGCGTGCGAACAACATGGGTACAACTCCAGGGAGAGATGAAGAAATCGGGAATCGGATCAGCGCTTGTCCAGCCGGCGCGCGACGGTGTTGCCCACCAGCTGGATCGCCTGCACCAGCACGATCAGGATCGCGACGGTGAGCACCATCACGTCGGTCTGGAAGCGGTAGTAGCCGTAGCGGATCGCGAGGTCGCCGATGCCGCCGCCGCCGACCACGCCGGCCACCGCCGAATACGACAGGAAGCTGATCGCGAGCACCGTGAGCGCGAGCACCAGGCCGGAACGCGCCTCGACGATCAGCACGCGCCAGATGATCTGCAGCTCGGAGGCGCCCATCGCATGCGCGGCCTCGATGACGCCGCGCGGCACGTCGCGCAGGTTCTGCTCGACCATGCGCGCGAAGTACGGGATCGCCGCGAACGACAGCGGCACCGCGGCGGCCACCGGCCCGATCGAGCTGCCGGCGATCACGCGGGTGAACGGCACCAGCGCAACCAGCAGGATGATGAACGGGAACGAGCGCACGGTGTTGACCGCCCAGCTGACGACGGCGAACAGCGGGCGATTCGCAAGCGACTGGCCGGGGCCGAGCAGGAACAGCCAGATGCCGAGCGGCCCGCCCAGCAGCACCGCGGCCGACAGGCCGATGGCGAGCATCAGCAGCGTCTGGCCGAGCGCGGTGCCCAGCTCGGGGAGGATGGCGACGATGTTCTCAGGCATACGCGGCCTCCTGCGGCGGCGCGGCCACCAGGCGCGCCAGCGCGCGACCCAGCGCGGTCTTGCGCGCGGCGCCAGCTTCGGCGAGCGCGAACTGCTCGGCCACCGCGCCGTCCTCGATCACCGCGACATGGCGGCACAGCGTGTGCACCACCGCCAGCTCGTGCGTGACGATCACGATGGTGACGCCGAGGCGGGCATTGATGTCGCGCAGCGTGGCCAGCAGCGACTGCGTGGTCTCGGCGTCGAGGGCAGACGTAGGCTCGTCGCACAGCAGCACCGACGGCCGCGAGGCCAGCGCGCGGGCGATCGCGACGCGCTGCTTCTGGCCGCCCGACAGCTGCGCCGAGTGCACGTCGACCTTCTCGTCCAGGCCCACCAGCGCGAGGCACTCGTGCACGCGCTGCTCGATCTCGGCCGCGCGCCAGCGGCCGTGGATGCGCAGCGGGAACGCGACGTTGTCGAACACGCTCGCGTTCTGCAGCAGGTTGAACTGCTGGAAGATCATGCCGATGCCCTGGCGCGCGTCGCGCAGCACGCGCTTGCCGAGGGCCGTCAGCTCGCGGCCGTCGACCGTGACGCTGCCGTGGTCGGGTCGCTCCAGCAGGTTGATCAGCCGCAGCAGCGTCGACTTGCCGGCGCCGCTCTTGCCGACCAGCCCGAAGATGTCGCCCTGGCGGACCTGCAGCGAGACGTTCTTGACGGCGTCGAAGCGGGTGCCGTTGGGCAGGGCGAACGACTTGCTCAGGCCGTCGAGCCGGATGAGAGGCGGCGGCAGGCCGGGGTCGAGGTTCTGGATGTTGCTCATGAGTAGGCCGTCGGCTCGGGGATCTGCCCGTTCAGCACGTAGCGGCCGATGTCGCGCAGCTTGTAGTCGATCGGGTCGTGCAGCGTGTGCACGCGGGCGTTGCGCCAGAAGCGGTCGAGCCCGTAACACTGCGAGGTGGAGCGCGCGCCGGTCAGCTCGAAGAGTTGCGAGCTGACCTCGAGGCCGGCGCGGTGCGACAAGGCCTTGGCCTCGGCCACCGCGATCGCGACCTCGCCGCGCTCGGCGGCCGTCAGCGCCGGGCCCTGGCGCAGCGCCTGGTCGAGCCTCACCGCTGCCACATCGGCCAGCGCGATCGCAGGGCGCAGCAGCAGCCACAGCTCGCCGTAGCGGTGCTGGATGAACGGATCGTCAATGGCCTGCGCGACACCGGCGGCGAACCACGGCTTGCTCGATTCGCGGGTGTAGCGGCGGGCCTCGTCGAACGCGCCGAGGCCGATGCCGAGGTACAGGTTCGCCATGATCAGCTGCGCCACCTGCGAGCGCAGCGTGGCGCGCGCGGTGGGCACGACGCCGGGCGCCTGCAGCACCTCGTCGTGCGAGACCGGCACCTGGCGGAACGCGACGTTGCCGCTGTCGGTCTGGCGCTGGCCGAAGGCGTCCCAGTCGGCCTGCACGCTGACGCCTTCGCGTCGTGTCGGCACCGCGGCGATCAGCGCCGTCTGCGTCGGCTCGTGCCAGGCGGAGACCGTCAGCTGGTCGGAGCCGACCGAGCCCGACGCGAAGCTCTTGATGCCGTCGATCACGAAGCCGCCGTCGACCTCGCGGGCGAGCGTGCGCTTGTCGAGCGGATTCAGCGCATTGCCCCAGAAGAGCTGCTCGTCGACGGTGCGGCGCAGCAGCGAGCGCTGCTGGTCGGCGCTGCCGTACAGCAGCACGCCGGCGAGCTGCAGGTGGTGGAAGCCGAACAGGTGGGCGAGCGCGCTGTCGGCCTGCGCGAGCTGGCGCAGCACGCCGAAGAAGGTGGGCCAGTCGGCGCCGAGGCCGCCGAGCTCTCGCGGGATCGTCAGCGTCAGCAGGCCGCTCGCGCGGATGTGTTCGCGCTCGGCCGCGGCGTGGCCGCCGGCCTGGTCGCGTTCGACCGCGGTGGCGGCGAGCTGCCGGACGAGGGTGGCGGTGGCGGCAGCGATTCGCTCATGCACGTCGGCATGGCGGGACAACGGGAGAACCTGGGACATCGTGGGCCGCAGTGTCGAGCGCGGACATCGCGCGGCGAACGAAGGAAAACGCGACTCGATCTGCGGTTTGCGATGAAGCGGACCGGAGAGCCGTTCAAGCCCTTCGAACATTGGCTTCAGAAAATTCGGATACTCACGTTCTCGTGGTCCCCGACCATCCCTGGCCCCATGAATGAGGAAGCGCCCTTGAACAACTCACGCACCCATGTTGCTCTCGCCGATCGCGTGCGGGCCCGCCGCCGCCTGCTGCAATTCCTGGCGGGCAGTCCCTTGCTGGCCGGCTCCGCAGCCCCGGGCGTGATCGCCGCCCTGGCGGCGACACTGTCCGATGCGGCGTCGGCGCAGAGCTACGACGTGCTGCGCGCCCAGACACGCAAGGTCGGCGACATCATCGAAGCGCCCGAAGACGCGCTCAACGTGATGGACTTCGAGCCGGCGGCGCGAAAGGCGCTGCAGGCCCAGGGCGCTCCTGCACACTGGGGTTACATGGCCACCGGCGTCGACGACGACGCCACGCTGCGCGCGAATCATGACGACTACGACAAGCTCCGCATCAAGGTGCGGCGGCTGGTCGACGCGCGCAAGATCGACACGCGGATCCGCCTGTTCGGTGCCGAGTACGCCAGCCCGATCTTTCTGTCGCCGGTGAGCAGCCAGGGTGCATTCCACCCCGAAGCAGAGATCCCGGTCGCACGCGCGGCGGGCGCGAGGAAGCAGCTGATGGTTCTGTCGACCTCCAGCAATTCGTCGGCCGCCGACGTGGCCAAGGCGCACGGCGCACCGATCTGGTTCCAGCTCTATCCCACCGACGACTGGGACGTGACGCGGGCGCTCGTCAGGCGTGCCGAAGAGGCCGGGGTCACTGCCATCGTGCTGACGGTGGACCGGCAGGGCGGGCGCAACACCGAGACGCTGTTCCGTGCGCGCAGGCAGGACGATCGGCAGTGCGTCGCCTGCCATGCCGGCGGCTTCAAGAACGAAGTCTCGCGCAAGCCCGCGTTCAACGACATCGACGTGTCGCACGTGACCAACCTGTACGGGACAGGCATGACCTGGGACTTCGTCGCCAAGCTGCGTGCCGCGACCAAGGCGAAGGTCGTCCTGAAGGGCATCATGACCGGTGAGGACGCTGCTCGCGCGGTGCGGGCCGGCGTCGACGGCATCATCGTGTCCAACCATGGCGGACGCGCGGAAGAGAGCTTCCAGTCGACGATCGGCGCGCTGCCCGAGGTCGTCAAGGCGGTCGCCGGCAAGATCCCGGTGCTGGTGGACGGCGGAGTCCGCCGCGGGACCGACGCCTACAAGGCATTGGCACTGGGCGCGACGGCGGTCGGCATCGGGCGCCCCTACTGCTGGGGGCTCGCGGCCTTCGGCGAACCGGGCGTCGCGGCCGTGCTCGGCATCCTGCAGCGCGAGTTCGAGACCATCATGCGTCAAACCGGGGCGACCCGGCTGAAAGAGATCACCGCCGCGACGGTCGCTGCCGGCCCGTCGTTCGCCTCGCGATGATCACACTTGAGTGGGCGAGGGCGCGTTTGCGGCAAAAGCATGAGCTCAGGTGAAGAATCCCCGCAGAGGTGCTACGCTGTGTAAGGAATTCCTGGCGGATACACATCATGCGAACGAACATCGAGATCGACGACAAGCTCATGAAGGACGCCTTGAAGGCCACGGGCGCGAAGACCAAGCGCGAGGCCGTGGAGTTGGGCCTGCGAACCCTGGTGCGACTTCGTGCGCAGGAGAAAGCCCGCGAACTCAAGGGAAAGATCACCTGGGAAGGTGACCTGGAATCCATGAGGACGGACCGGTGATCCTGGTCGACTCCAGCGTCTGGATCGACTACTTTCGCGCGGCGGACACGCCGCAGGTCGCGCTTCTGGACTCGGTCCTCGGGCGCAGCCCCGTGGCCGTGGGCGACCTGATCGCGGCGGAAGTCCTGCAGGGAGTTCGCAGCGAGCGCGAGTTCAAGCTGGTGAAGCAGACCCTGGAGACCTTCGATCACATCGATCTGGTCGGCTACGGCCTGGCGGTGAAGGCTTCCGCGAACTACAGGACTCTGCGCGCCATGGGCATCACCATCCGGAAGACCATCGACACGCTGATTGCAACCCGGTGCATCGAAGACGGATTGATGCTGCTCCACGCGGACAGGGATTTCCTTCCCTTTGCCGAGCACCTCGGGCTCAAGCAGGCATATTCGGGGAACTGACGCGAGCCCCCAACCCCGCGGGTCCCTCCATGTACCAACACATCCTCGTCCCGGTCGACGGCAGCGACACCTCCACCCGCGGCCTCGACGAAGCGATCCGCCTCGCGAAGCTGACCGGTGCCACGCTGCGCCTGATCCACATGGTCGACGAACTGAGCTTCGCGACCGGCTTCGGCGGCTACGCGGGCGATGTGGCGGGCGTGCTGAAGAGCGCCGGCAACGAGGTGCTGGCCCGGGGCAAGGCACGCGCCGAGGCGGCCGGCGTCCCCGCCGAGGTCGCGCTGTTCGAGACGATGCAGCGCCGGCTGGCTGACGTGGTGGTCGACGAGATCGGCACATGGCCGGCCGACCTCGTCGTGGTCGGCACGCACGGCCGCCGCGGCATCGGGCGCTGGGTGCTGGGCAGCGATGC
This sequence comes from Rhizobacter sp. P2_H3, assembly GCF_056403355.1. NCBI lineage: Bacteria > Pseudomonadati > Pseudomonadota > Betaproteobacteria > Burkholderiales > Sphaerotilaceae > Rhizobacter > Rhizobacter sp. P2_H3. Next base: position 24,290 of record NZ_JBFUFQ010000006.1, read on the forward strand.
CGAGCAGATCCTGCGCAGCTCGCCGGTGCCGGTGCTGCTGGTCCGGCCACCGGCGCATTGATCGGCATCAGGCCAGCGTCGCGCCGACAACACACGGGCCTGCGCTTCAAAGCGCTTTGTTGAGAACAATTCTTATTAGCCTGTAGACTTGCCCGCCAGGAGCGCCGGCAAGCCGCCATCCCCATTGCGGGACGAGCCGCGGGCAACCCCAACCCACCGCCACCACGACAGCACGCGTCCGGCATCGGCCCGCGTGGCGCAGCCCTGCCCGACAAGACGCGGCGTCCAACGCATTTGGAGAAGTACCCGTGAACCACCCCTTCCTGATGACGGCCTGCGCCATCGCCGCCAGCCTGGCCCTGGGCGATGCCCGTGCGCAAGACGCCAGGCCGCAAGAGACCAAGCCGCCGGAAGCCGCACTCGACAAGGTCTCCGTGACCGGCAAGCGCGTGCACCGCGTCTCCAAGGGCGCCACCGGCCTGCCGATGGACGTGAAGGAAACGCCGCAGACCATCAGCACCATCGACCAGGGCGAGATGGCCGATTTCGGCCTGACCGGCAGCAATGAGGCACTGGGCCTGGCCACCGGCATCAATGTCGAGCAGTACGAGACCAACCGGGCGACCTTCAATGCGCGCGGCTTCGAGATCCAGCTGACGCAGGTCGACGGCCTGGGCATGACCAACTCCTGGGGCACCGTCGTCGGCCGCGAGGACACCTTCCTGTTCGAGCGCATCGAGCTGATCCGCGGCGCCAACGGGCTGCTGACCGGCGTGGGCAACGCGTCGGGCACGATCAACTACGTGCGCAAGCGCCCGAAGAACGAGGACGGCGGCGCAGCCAACGTGACGCTCGGCTCCTACGGCCTCAAGCGCGTGGCGCTGGACTACAACAAGGTGCTGGCCGAGGACGGCTCCTGGGCCGGCCGCTTCGTCGTCGCCCATGAGGACAAGGACTCCTGGATCCGCAACCTGCACAACGAGCGCACCTCCCTCTACGGCGTGGTCGACGGCCAGATCGGCACCGACGGCGTGCTGACGCTGGGCGTCACCGCCGTCGACGCCAAGCAGGATTCGCCGATGTGGGGCTCGCTGACGCTGCTGCGCTCCGACGGCACGCAGGCCGACTTCGACGTCGGCTCGTCCACCTCGCAGAAGTGGACCTACTGGAACAACAAGTCCTACAACGCGTTCGCCGAGTACTCGCATCACCTGACCCCCGACTGGGAGGCCAAGGCCACCTACAACTTCCGGCACGGCAACGAGTCGACGCGCCTGCTGTACGCGTACTCGCCGACCGGTGTGCTGAACCCGGACAACACCGGCCTGGTGGGCTGGCCCTACCGCAGCGAAGGCAGCGCGGACAACCACGTGCTGGACGTCAGCCTGAACGGCGAGTTCTCCGCCTTCGGACGCAAGCACAGCCTGCTGGTCGGCGTGAGCCAGTCGCGGGAGAAGACCTCCGTCGACGCCTTCGCCCCGTCGACCGACCTGGGCAACCTGCCGTCGCTGCCGGCCTTCCCGTACGGCGACGACGCGTTCCCCGAACCGGCGTGGGGCCCGCGCCTGCCCAGCACCCGCGGCGAGCAGACGCTGACCCGCGTGTACGCGGCCTCGCACCTCACGCTGACCGATTCGCTGAAGGGCGTCGTGGGTGTGAACGCGGTGCGCCTCGCGCGCGAAGGCGCGTCGATCTACGGCACCACGGCCACCAACACCGACTATCCGGTGACGAAGGAGACGAGCCCCTACGTCGGTCTCACCTATGACTTCATGCCCGACCTGCTGGGCTACGTGTCGTACTCGAACATCTTCCAGAACCAGGACCAGACCGACTACAACGGCAAATACCTGGACCCGATGAAGGGCGTCAACGCCGAGCTCGGCGTGAAGGCCGAGTGGCTCGACAAGGCGCTGCTGACGACCTTCGCCGTGTTCACCGCCAAGCAGAACGGCCTGGCGACCTACGCCGGCACCATCACCGAGGTGCCCACCGACGACCCGCGCTACAACCAGTCGTGGTACGAGGGCAAGGACGTGACGTCCAAGGGCTACGAATTCGAAGCCACCGGCCGCGTCGCGCGCGACACGAAGCTGACCTTCGGCTACACCCGCCTGATCCTGACCGGCCCGGACGGCAACGCCATCTACGAATGGGTGCCGCGCAACACCGTCAACTTCCGCATCGACCACCGCTTGCCGGCGCTGCCGGCCTTGCGCGTGGGCGCGGGCGGCCGCTGGCAGTCGGACGTGAGCAAGAACGGCAGCGCGAAGCAGGGCGCCTTCCTGGTGGCCAACGCCTTCGCCGCGTATGAGCTGACCCCCGCCGCCACCGTGCGGCTGAACGTCAACAACGTGTTCGACAAGAAGTACATCACCGGGCTGGCCTACGGCGCGATCTACGGCGCGCCGCGCACGGTCGCGGTGTCGCTCGACTACAAGCTCTGACCCGGGCCTCAGGGGGGCGTGAGAGAGGGTCCCGGATTGGCATCCGGGCTGCGCATCTCGCCCAGCCAGCGCGCGGCGTCTTCCGGCGACAGCGGCCGCGCATACAGGTAGCCCTGCAGCACGTCGCAGCCGGCGGCCGTCGCCGCCCGCGCGTGCTCGCGCGTCTCGACCCCTTCGGCCACCACGTCCAGGCGCAGTGCCGAGGCCAGGTCGCAGATCGCCTTGACCACCGCGGTCGCGTCCGGCGCCGGCATCGGGTCGATCAGGCTGCGGTCGATCTTCACGGTGCGCAGCGGCAGGCTGCGCAGCATGTTCAGCGACGAGAAGCCGGTGCCGAAGTCGTCCAGCGCGACCTCGATGCCGTGCGCCCGCATCTGCCGGATCTGCTCGCGCGCCTGCTCCATGTAGGTCACCGCCGCGCTCTCGGTGATCTCCAGCGTCAGCAGCCCCGGCGGCACGTCGAAGTGCCGCAGCGTGCGCAGCACCAGCTCCGGGAAGCCCGGGTCGAGCAGCTGCAGCGGCGACACATTCACCGCCACCGGCACCGTCTTGCCGAACGCGCCGCGCCACTCCGAGATCTGCTGGCAGGCCTGCGTCAGGATCAGGTTGCCGAGCGGCCCGATCAGCCCGGTGCGCTCGGCCGCCGGGATGAACTCCATCGGGCTGATGCGCCCGAGCCCCGGCCGGTCCCAGCGCACCAGCGCCTCGAAGCCGACCAGCGTCTTGTTCTGCGCATCCACCTTCGGCTGGTAGACCAGGCAGAACTCGTCGTTCTTCATGCCCGCCCGCAGCGCCTGCTCGGCATCGAGCGACGCGCCCGAGCCGCGCTCGAAGCGCTCTTCGGCGAACTGCACCGAAGTGCCCGGCGTGCGCTTGGCCTCGTGCATCGCCGCATTGGCCGCGCGCAGCAGCGCCTCGGGCTCGCGCGCGGTGGCCGGGTAGGTCGCCATGCCCATCGACACGTCGAGAAAGAACTCGTGCTGCGGCAACGCGAGCGGCTGCATCAGCATCTGGCGCACCGCCTGCGCGACGCTGTGCGCGGTGCGGTCGCTCTCGCTGCCCGGCGCGAGCAGCGCGAACTCGTCCTCGCCCAGGCGCATCACCTCGGCGCGCCCCGCCAGCGCCTTCTGCAACGCGGCCGCCAGCGAGCGCAGCACCGCATCGCCGATCGACGGGCCATGCGCCTCGTTGAAGAGCTTGAAGCGGTCGACGTCCATCAGCACCAGTGCGAACGGCGTCGGCAGCTCCGCGCCGCACAGGTCGCGCAGCCGCTGCAGCAGCGCGACGCGGTTCGGCAGGCCGGTCAGCTCGTCGTGCGTCGCCTGGTACAGCATGGCCTGTGCCGCGTCGTGCTGCGCGGTCTCGTCGGTCACCACCACCTGCTCGGCCGGGCGGCCGTCCCAGTCGATGCGCCAGGCGCTGAAGCGCAGCTGGATCGGCGTGCCGTCGAAGCGGTAGCGCATGCCCTGCCAGCTGGCCTGCCGCAACTCGCCGGCGATGATCTTGCGGTGGCGGTCGCGCGCCTGCTCGCGCTCCTCGGGCGGCATCGTCGCCTCGCGCCACAGCGTCAGCACCTCGGTCAGCGCGCTCAGGCCGTAGATCTTCAGCAGCGCCGGGTTGGCGTACAGCAGGTCTTCGCCGCGCACCACCGCGACGCCCTGGTGCGAATGCTCGGTGAGCTGCAGGAAGCGGTCGCGCAGCCGGCGCGATTCTTCATTCGAGCGACGCACCGCGGCGTGCAGCAGCGCGAGGCCGAGCGTCAGCCGCAGCATCGCCGCCACCGTCGCCTGCAGCGTGATGCCGGCCGGGCCGAAGAACACGAAGGTGAACTGGTTGATGCCCAGCAGCATCAGCAGCAGCCCGGCCAGGCGCTCCGAGCCGCCATGCCGCCACAGCCAGATGGTGGCCACCAGGCCGGCGGCGACGTGCAGGCTCGCGCTCACCGCCTGCGCCGCCTGCACGTTCAGCGGCACCAGCAGCGCCGCCACCAGCAGCAGCACCGCGCCGAGCGCGAAGGCCTCGGCGCGGCTCGGCATGCGGCCGGCCAGGCGGGCGCTGCCGACCAGCAGCAGCGACAGGTACAGCGCCGACACGCCGACGATCACGACCGTGCCGAGCGCCGCGACGACACCGTCGTTCTGCGCCTGCATCAGGTAGGCGGCGGGAATCATCGCCTGGCTCGCGAACGCCCAGCCGAGGTCGCGCGAGAACAGCTGCGCCCGGTCGCTGCGCCAGGCGAGCAGCAGCGCCCAGCCGACGATCAGGTTGACGCAGGCGTTGATGGCGAGGGCGAGCGTCACGTGCGGGCCGCTTCCTCGCGGATCCACTGGGCGGCGCGCTCGGCGATCATCAGCGTCGGCGAGTTGGTGTTGCCGCTGGTGATGGTGGGCATCACGCTCGCATCGACCACGCGCAGCTTCTTGACTCCGTGCACCCGCAGCTGCGCATCGACCACCGCGTCGGCATCGCTGGCAGGGCCCATCTTCGCGGTGCCCACCGGGTGGAAGATCGTCGTGCCGATGTCGCCGGCCAGCCGCGCGAGTTCATCGTCGGACTGGAACTGCACGCCCGGCTTGATCTCCTTCGGGCGGTAGGGCGCCAGCGCCGCCTGCTCGACGATGCGGCGCGTGACGCGCAGCGAATCGGCCGCGACGCGCCGGTCTTCGTCGGTGCTCAGGTAGTTGGCGCGGATGCTCGGCGCGACGGCGGCATCGCCGCTTCGGATGTCGATGCGCCCGCGGCTGGTCGGGTTCAGGTTGCACACGCTCGCGGTGAAGGCGTTGAAGCGATGCAGCGGCTGGCCGAAGGCATCGAGCGACAGCGGCTGCACGTGATATTGCAGATTGGCGAATGGCTGCGCGGCATCGCTGCGCGTGAAGGCCCCGAGCTGCGACGGCGCCATGCTCATCGGCCCGCTGCGGCGGAACACGTACTCGGCCCCGATCATCGCCTTGCCCCACAGCGAATTGGCCATCGTGTTCAGCGTGCGCACGCCATCGACCTGGTAGACGGCCCGCACCTGCAGGTGGTCCTGCAGGTTGCCGCCGACGCCGGGCGCGTCGCGCATCACCATCACGCCGTGCTGCTGCAGCAGCGCGCGCGGGCCGATGCCCGACAGCTGCAGCAGCTGCGGCGTGCCGACCGCGCCGGCGCACAGGATGACCTCGCGCGCCGCGCGGGCGCGCACGCGCTCGCCACCGCCCTGCGGGATCACCTCGACGCCGTTGGCTTGCGGTTGGCCATCCCACGAACCGTCGCTCGGCCCGGGCTCGACCAGCACGCGCGCGATCTGCGCGCCGGTCCACACCTGCAGGTTGGGCCGGCGCAGCACCGGCCGCAGGAAGGCCTTGGCCGCATTCCAGCGGATGCCGCTGCGCTGGTTGACGTCGAAGTAGCCGACGCCTTCGTTGTCGCCGCGGTTGAAGTCGTTGCTGTGCGGGATGCCGGCCTGCTGCGCCGCCTGCGCGAACGCGTCGAGGATCTCCCAGCGCAGGCGCTGCTTCTCGACCCGCCATTCGCCGCCCGCGCGCTGGCCGGTCCGGTCGAAGCCGGGCGCGGCATGGAATTCATCGGCGCCCTTGTGGAAGTCTTCGTGCTGCTTGAAGAAGGGCAGGCACTCCTGCCAGCTCCAGCCGGGGTTGCCGAGCGCGCCCCAGTGGTCATAGTCGCGCGCCTGGCCGCGCATGTAGATCATGCCGTTGATGCTGGAGCAGCCACCCAGCACCTTGCCGCGCGGGTAGCGCAGCGAGCGGCCGTTCAGGCCGGGGTCTTCGTCGGTGTGGAACAGCCAGTCGGTGCGCGGGTTGCCGATGCAATAGAGGTAGCCGACCGGGATGTGGATCCACAGGTAGTCGTCGTTGCCGCCGGCCTCGATCAGCAGCACGCTCTTGGTCGGGTCGGCACTCAGCCGGTTGGCCAGCAGGCAGCCGGCCGTGCCGGCGCCGCAGACGATGTAGTCGTAGGTGATCTCGCGCATCGGGGGGGGCTCAGGGAATCAGCAGGACCTTGCCGGTCGACGCACGGCTCTCCAGGCGGGCATGCGCCTGCGCACCGTCGGCCAGCGCGAAGCGCGAGTCGACCGGCACGCGCAGCCGGCCGCTGCGCACCCAGCCGAACAGCTCGCCGGCCCGGCTGCGGCGCTCGTCGGCGCTGGTCAGCACGTTCCACAGGTCGCCGCCGGTGAGGGATTTCGAGGTGTCCATCAGCAGGCGCGGGTCGACCGGCGCCGGGTCGCCGCCGGCCATGCCGTAGAAGACGACGTGGCCGCCGGTGCGCACCGCGGCCAGGCTCTGCGCGAGCGTGGACCCGACCGAGTCGTAGACCACGTCGACGCCGCCCGGCGCGAAGGCCTGCGCCGCGGCCACCCAGTCCTGCGAATACAGCTCCACCGCATCGGCGCCGGCCTCGCGCGCCTGCGCGGCCTTGGCCTCGCTCGACGTGAGCCCGATCACGCGGGCGCCGAGCGCCTTGCACAGCTGCACCAGCAGCCCGCCGACGCCGCCGGCCGCGGCATGCACCAGCACGCGCTCGCCGGCCTTCAGCGCGTGGCTGTCGCGCACCAGGTACTGCGCAGTGAGGCCTTGCAGCAGCACGGCCGCCGCGGTGTCGAAGCCGATGTCGTCGGGCAGCGGGATCAGCTTCGCGAGGTCGACCGCCACCAGCTCGGCGTTGGCGAACGGCATGTCGGCGAAGCCGACGCGGTCGCCGGGCGCGAAGCCGCTGCCGGCCGGCGCCGCGACGATCTCGCCGGCGCCTTCATAGCCGGCGATGTACGGCGGCGAGCCGGCCAGGTGGTAGGTGCCCTTGCGCCGGTAGACGTCGGCGAAGTTCAGCCCGATCGCGCGGGTGCGCACCAGGGCCTGGGCGGGCCCCGGCGCCGGGTCGGGATGCGGGCGATAGCGCAACACATCCGGCGCACCGAAGCTGTCGAAGCTGAGCACATTCATGGTGCGGCATGGTACCCGCCGCCCGGACGGCCTCAGCGCGGCGCAGTGACGCCGTACCAGTCGAAGCGGCGCGTCGCGACCATCACCGCGGCAAGCACCACGAACAGCAGCACCGAGCCGATCACGAGGGCCGTCTGCTCCATCTGCAGCAGCGTGTACAGCGCGCCATAGAGCCCGGCGATGCCGGCCCCGAAGCCGAGCCCTTCGCGCCAGCCGCCCAGCACGTGGCGCCCGTAGAAGGCGAGCAGCGCGACGCAGGCCCCCGCCGCCACCGCGTACGACGCGGCGAACGGGAAGTGCTCCGACAGGCTCAGCAACAGCAGGAAGAACAGGCTGATCGCGCAACCCACCAGCAGGTACTGCACCGGGTGCACGCGGCGGCGCAGCAGCAGCTCGACCATCGCGACCGCGACGAAGGTGAGGCCGATGAAGAGCAGGCCGTACTTGATCGCCCGGTCGCTCAGCGAGTAGGGGTTGACCGGGTCGATGAAGGCGACGCTGAACGCCTCGGGTTGGCCGGACGGACGAGCCCCGCGCACCTCGTCGGGCGACCCGGCGACGGCGGCCGCCGTCAGCGGCACCGCCGTCGACACCGCGACCTCGCCCGACAGGTCGGTCGCCGCGCCGGTGGCGAGCGCGGACACATCCCAGGTGGCATCGAAGCCGTTCTTGCGCACCTCGCGCCGCGTCGGCAGGAAGCGGCCGCCGAACGACGGGTGCGGCCAGTTGCCCGCGAGCGTCATGTGGTTCTCGCGCCCCACCGGCACCAGGCCCAGCTCACTGGTGCCGGTCAGGTCGAGCGACAGCTTCACCGGCGCCGGCACGGCGGCGCGCAGCCAGCCGTCGGGCAGTCGCGCCTGGAAGCCTTGCGGGCGCTTCTCGTCGCCGGTGCCGGGCTGCACCACCAGCAGGTCGCTGCCGACGCGCACGTCGGCGCGCCGGATGCCGCGCGGGTCGGTCACCTCGACCTGCAGCACCGGCGGCTCGCACTGCAGCCGCCCATTCGCATGCCGCAGCGCCGGCCGCACCGGTGCCCAGGCGGCCTCCATCTCGGCGTGCAGCCCGTAGGTGTTGACCTTGAACAGGCCGCGCCAGCGCGGCTCCATCGTCGCGGTGGCGGTCACGTCGAGCCGGGCCGGCACGCTGGTGACGATGAACTCGCGCGTCTCGACGCCGCTGCGGGCAGCGGCGCCATGGCCGTACTGCACGTCCCACGACTCGGTGCAGCGCGTGCGCAGCAGCGGCCCGAGCAGCGCCTGCCGGCCGGCCTGGCTCTCCTCGACGTTCTGTTCGGCCTCGGCGAGGCGCCTCTGGCGTTCATCGACCAGGGCACCGATGCGGCCCAGGGCCAGGGACAACAGGACGGCGATCGCGCCGATGGCGGCCGCCTTGACGAACAGCGGGTGGGGCTTCATGCGGGCTCCAGGAGTTGAAGCGCCGCACTGTGGCCAGCACCGTTGAAGGCGCCATGAAGTCGCGGTGAAGTCGGCTCAGTGGATGCTGCTCGCGAGGATCGGGAACAGCTTCACCAGTCCGTCGGACATCACCTCGACCGCGAGCGCCGCGAGGATCAGCCCCATCAGCCGCGTCATCACGTTGATGCCGGTCTTGCCGAGCACCCGCGCAATGCGGCCGGACGCGCTGAAGGCCAGCCACACGGCGATGCCGATCACCACGCCGTAGCCGACCAGCACCGCGATCTCCCACCAATGCCGCGTCTTGTCGGCATAGATCACCATCGTCGAGATGGTGGCCGGGCCGGTCAGCAGCGGAATGGTCAGCGGCACCACCGCGATGCTGTCGCCGGCATCGACCTTGGTGTTGCCTTCGGTCACATCCTCCTGCCGCGTCTCGGCCGGCTGCGCGTTCAGCATCTGCAGCGCCGAGATCAGCAGCAGCGTGCCGCCGCCGACCTGGAACGACGCCAGCGAGATGCCGAAGAACTCGATGATCCTCAACCCGGCCACCGCGCTGACCGCGATCACGATGAAGGCGCTGAACGCGGCGACGCGGATCGTGCGCTGGCGCTGTTCGCGGGTGAAACCACCGGTAAAGTGGATGAAGAACGGGATCACGCCGATCGGGTTCACGATGGCGAGCAGGGCGATCAGCGGCTTGTAGATGTCCATGCGGCATTCTGACTTCAGCTGCGGCCCAGCTCGCGCAGGTAGCGCAGCCCCGGCACCGCGCGCGGCCCGTACCAGCTCAGCAACTCGCCGTCGACCCGCTGCACGCGCGCCTGCGGGCACAGCGCCTGCGCCAGCGCCAGGTGTCGGTCCTTGAACATGAACGGCTCCGAACTCAACAGCACGCGCTCCACCTGCGCGAGCCAGGGCTCGTCGCCGCGCACCACCGGGTAGCGCGCCGCGCCGTGCGGGCCGCCGTCGAGCGCCGGCTCGGTGTGCCAGCCGATGCGCGCCAGCATGCGTGACAGGTAGGTGTCGCGCGCGACCGTCATCCACGGGTCGTGCCAGATCAGATAGAGCACGCGGCACCGCAGGCCAGGCAACAGACTTTCTTCACCACGGGTTTCCCCTAGCTCGTGCTGCAAGGCCTCGCGCAGCACCCGTGCGCGGTCGTGCACGCCCGGCTCGTGGCCGAACACCGCGGCGAGCTGGTCGACCAGCGCGAGGTTGTCCTCGGGACCACACGGGTGCGTCACGATGACCTGCGCACCCATCTCGTGCAGCGCCGGCACGATGTCGTGCCGGTTCTCATCCACGTTGACGAGGACGTGGGTGGGCGCAAGGCGCCGCAGCCGGTCGAGGTTCACCGCCTTGGTGCCGCCGACCTTGGGCACATCCCGCACGACGGCCGCCGGATGGATGCAGAAGCCGGTGCGCGCGACCAGGCGCGGACCGAGGCCGAGCGCGACGACGAGCTCGGTCAGGCTGGGCACAAGACTGGCTATGCGTGTGTTCACGACAACACTTTTCGTTTCCCTCGGCTTGCAAGGGGTTTCCACAATTTGCACCGCTTCGCGCAATTACTCGATAATCAAAATTCTGTGTCTGGAAGCAGCGCCTTCACTTGAATGGTTCAGGATGGGTACACGCTCCACATGGTTCTCGTGACTTCAGGAAAGAAAGGCGCTCTCCATGGGCAATAAACTCTACGTCGGCAACCTCGCCTACAGCGTTCGCGACGACGATCTCCAACAAGCATTCGCACAATTCGGTACTGTCTCGTCCGCCAAGGTCATGATGGACCGCGACACCGGCCGCTCCAAGGGCTTCGGCTTCGTGGAGATGGGCTCGGATGCCGAAGCGCAATCGGCCATCAACGGCATGAACGGCCAGGCCCTCGACGGCCGTGCGCTGGTCGTCAATGAAGCCCGTCCGCGCGAAGAGCGTCCGGGCGGCTTCGGCGGCGGCGGTGGCGGCCGCTCCGGCGGTGGTGGCTTCGGCGGCGGCGGTGGTGGCGGCTACGGCGGTGGTGGTGGCGGCGGTGGCCGCTCCGGCGGTGGCGGCGGCTACGGCGGTGGTGGCGGCAGCCGCTCCGGTGGTGGCGGCGGCTACGGCGGTGGCGGCGGTGGCCGTTCCGGCGGTGGCGGCAGCTACGGTGGTGGTGGTGGCGGCGGCAGCCGCGGCGGCTACTGATCAGCCCCAGCGATCCGGTTAGAACAAGAAGCGGTGAGTGCGAAAGCGCTCACCGCTTTTTTCATGGCCCGTCGCGTCAGAGCCCCAATCAGAGCTCCAACGCGAAGGCCGCCTTCACGAACACCTCGGTGTCCTTCGGCGCGCTCACGCCCGGGCGCTGGCGGCTCATGCCGACGCTGAAGACCCGGCCCAGCCCGATGCGGTGCTGGGCCACCAGCGACCCCACGGTGTCCCGCTCGCGCGCCGCCGCCAGCCCGGCGGCATCGTCGGCGACGCGGTCGATGCGATGGCGCTGCCAGACCGCCCGCACCGAATCGCGTGCATCGAGGTGCAGCACGGCCAGCCACTGCAGCGCGGTGTCGGTCAGCGCGCGGCGGCCGTCGGGCCCGCGCACGAAGCCCTGCTCGGCGCGCTGTTCCGATTCGACGCCCCAGCCGTTGGGCAGGCTGCCGCGCAGCTTGGCCTCGAGCAGCCAGACCGCGCCGCGGCCGACCCGATCGGCCTCGACATCGATGCGCTGCCCCCATTCCAGTTCGGCCGTGAAACGGGTGAACCACGGCGCCGGGTTCACGCCGTAGGTCAGCGCCAGCGCGTTCGTGCGGTGCGCCTGACCGCCTGCCGACACCGGTTTCACGCGCTCGGTGTGGGCACGCCACTCGACCGATGCCTCGGTGTTGTACGCCGCCGACCACCACAGCCCGGGGTGCAGGCGCCGTGACACCAGCTCGCCGTCGGCGATGCCCTCGCGCGGGTCGGCGAGCGCGGTGCGCTGCTGCGCCCACAGGTAGGCCTCGAATTCGTAGAGGTTGATGCCGGGCAGCGCGACCTCGCCGAAGCGCCGGATCGCCTCGGCCTGCAGCGAGCGCACGCCGGCCTGCTCGACGAAGCCGTTGTCGTTGCGAAAGCGCGGGCTGATCTCGGCGGCCTCGGCGTTGAGGTTCCAGCCCGGCACGCGCCGCGCCCACGCAGCCCACAGGTAGCGGCCGTCCTCCGGCGCGCCGGCCGACGGCGCGCCATCGGCGTCGAACAGCGCGGTGGTCTGCGAACCGAGCGCCCGCAGGCGCAGCTGCTCCTCGGCGGTGCGGCGCCACAGCAGGTCGGCACCGGCGACGCGGTTCTCGCGCGCGGCCTCGTAGCGGCGCACCGAGACCAGCCCGCCGGCACTCAGCGCCTCGCCGTGCACCCGAGCGCGCAGCAGCGTGGCCTGCGAGCGCTGGTCCTGCAGCGCGACGCCGGTGCCGTAGGCGCCCGGCCGCAGCACCAGCCCGCCGCCGTCGTCGCTCAGGCTGAGGCCGGTCGCGTCAGCCTCGGCACCGCGCCAGGTGGCGCGCAGCCCCCAGCGCGGATCGGTCACCGAGCGCGAGTAGAACGAGGCGAGCGGCAGGTCCAGCACATCGGTGCTTTCGAGGAAGAACGGCCGCTTTTCCTCGACGCTCAACGCGAAGCGGGTGTTGCCGGCCAGCTGCGGAACGTCCAGCTCGACCTGCGAGAAATCGGGGTTCAGCGTCGCATCGAACACCCAGTCGGCGCGCGGGCGCCACTTGATCTCGGCACCGACGGAGGTGCGGTCGGCCGGCTCGCTGCCGCGCGTCGAGCGCATCGTCAGCTCGGGGCGCACCGTCAGGAACGAGCGCTCGCGCACCCGCTCCGTCACGTCCTCGAGCCCGTCGACCGGCTGCAGCTCGGCGATGAAGTTCAGCGCGTCCTTGGTCAGCGGCGCGCTGAGCAGCAGCATGCTGGCCTCGCGCGGCACGCTGCGGCCGACCATCATCCGCCACGGCGCGCCGCCCTCGTACGGGTAGCGCAGGCCGAGCAGCGGCATGCGGATCTCGACGCTGTAGCCGTCGACTTCGCGGTGCACCGCGGCATCCACCTCGAAATCGGGTGCGAAATCCTCGGTGTCGGTCTCGGCGATGTACATGCCGTCGGCCACCACGCCGGCCGCGTTGACGCGCACGAACTGCGCCGAGCGGCGCGTGCCGGCCGCATCGAGCATCACCGAGACGAAATCCTGGTCGCGGCGCACCTGGTCGCGGCGCAGCAACGGGGCACGGATCAGCTCGGGCTGCGGGTCGTAGGCCCGGATGCCGAACGTGATCGCGTGCTCGTCGACCAGCACCTGCACCGTGGTGCGCAGCGGCGCCGGCAGCCGGTCGACCGGCAGGTACTGCACGAAGGCATCGTGCACCGGGGCATGGCGCCAGCCGGCGTCGTCGAGGCGGCCGTCGATGACCAGCGGCGGGTCGTCGGCGAGCAGCCTGGACGCGCGCGGGTGCGGCAGCTGCGCGGCGGCCTCCTGGGCCGGCGCTTCGGCCGTGAAGGCCTGCAGCGCAAAGGCACAGGCCGCAGGCGCCCACCAGCGCCAGCGCGAGAGGTTCATCGGGAGGACCGGAACGAAGGGAGGCGCGCAGTATAGGTTTGCAACAGGGAGTGCAACTGCGGCGCGTCCTCCGCAACTGTCCGCGCTCAGCGGGCGCGCCGGCGGCGGCGCCACGCGGCCCGCACGCCCCAGCCCGCCAGCACCAGCGCGATCCCCCACGGCAGCAGGCCGACCACTGCAGTGATCAGCACCCCGATGCTCGACGCGATGACATGCCCCGCGCCGCGCAGCGCATCGGTGACCGGCCGCCACATGCCGGTCTCGATGACCGAGGGCTGGGCCCCGAAGCTGATCGACACGTGCACCCGTTCGGTCTCGTTGGCCAGCACCTTGCGCTGCGACGCCAGGCTGTCGAGTTCGCTCTGCACCTGGACCAGCTCGCGCTCGACCTCGATCAGGTCCTTCAGCTTCGCGCCGGGCGTCGCCATCAGCACGCGCAGGTGGTCGCGGAACGCGGTCTGGTTCTTCAGCCGCGCCTCGGTGTCGAGCACGGTGTCGGTCTTGTCTTCGGCGGTGCGCGCGTTCAGGCCGGTGCGGCCCAGGCCGCTGATCCGCGCGAGGAAGGCCTCGAGCTGCTGCGGCGGCACGCGCGCCTCGAGCGTCGCTGTGGCGGGACGGCGCTCGTCGTTGCGCTCGAGCGCGGCGTTCAGCACCTCGCAGCCGGCGGCGGTGCAGGCGTCGGTGGCATCGCGCCAGGCGGCTTCGACGCCGTCGGCCGCGGTGAAGATCTGCAGCGTGTGGCGCACGGCCACGTAGCGGCGCACCTCGCTGGCCGTGTCGGCGCCGGCCTTCGCGGATTGCGCCAGCTCGGCAGCGGCCGCGCGCTTGGCCTTCCCGAACGCGGCGGGCGCCGGGGCCGGCGCCGCCCCCTCGAGGGTGCCGCTGTCGGCCTCCATCGATCCGCCGCGGCCGCAGGCAGTGAGGGCTCCCAACAGGAGGGACAGGGTCAACACGGGCAGAACGGAAGAACGGCGCATCGGGCGTCTCACGTGAAAGTTCAGGTGAAGGCTGATACGCACGACCCCGCCGAACGGGGTGAAACCGTCACTCGCCCTGGCGTTTCTTGCGCGGCCGCCCGGCCAGCGCCAGGTCGTACAGCCAGTTCGGCAGCGCACGCAGCAGCTTCGCGACGACGCCCATCTGCCACGGGATCACCCGGTAGGTGACGCCGGCCTCGATCGCGCGGAAGGCCCGGTCGGCGAACACCTCGGGCTGCATCAGGAACGGCATGCCGTAGCGGTTCTCGCGCGTCAGCGGCGTGTCGATGTAGCCCGGGCCCAGCGTGACGACCTTGACGCCGTCGGGCCGCAGTTCGCCGCGCAGGCTCTCGCAGTAGGCGATCACCGCCGCCTTGCTCGAGCAGTACGCGCCGTGACCGGGCAGCCCGCGGATGCCGGCCACGCTCGCGATGCCGACCAGCGCACCGCTGCGCCGCGCCCGCATCGCGGTGATGAACGGCTGGAAGGTGGCCGCCATCCCGAGGTTGTTGGTCTCGTAGGTCGCCCGCATCACCGCCAGGTCGTCGAACACCGCGGTGTCGATGCCGACGCTGATGCCGGCGTTCGCGATCACCACATCGGGCAGGCCCTGCGCCGCGATGCAGGCCCGCCCGGCCGCGGTGATTGCGTCGATGTCTCGCACGTCGGCGGCGTACACCGCGAAGCGCGACGCGTCGAGGCGTTGCGCATCGGCCCACTTGCGGACCTCGTCGGTGCGCCGCGCCACCAGCGCCAGCCGGTAGCCGGCCTGGTGGAAGCGCCAGGCGAGCGCCTGGCCGATGCCGCTGGAGGCGCCGGTGATGAAGACGAGGCGATCGCCGCTCATTTGGATTCCCGGGGGCTGAAGACGGCCCGCATGCGTCCGCCGAACTTGATCACCCGGTCGAGGTGGCTGTATTCCATGCTGTCGGCGCGCAGCTCGGTGCCGCCCTGGGTCATGGTGACCGGCAGGTGCGACTTGATGCGCTCGGTGTCGATGAAGGCCTGCAGGAACTCGCTGCGGAAGCTGATCGGCGGGCCGCCGTCGACACCGTCGCGGATGATCTCGGCCTGGCCGACCAGCTGCACCTCGGTGGCGTCGCCGTTCGCGATGGCCTGGCGCGCGGTGGCGTGCAGCACGCGGCCGTCGGTGCCGACGGCGCGCAGCCGCACGTTGTCGATCTCGACGGTGTCGGTGTCGGGGTAGTGGCGCAGCACGTCGCCCTCGATCTGCGCGCGCAGCTGGCCTTGCGGCGTGAAGCGCTGCAGCGCGAAGTGGCGCATCTCGTAGTCGGGCACGTGACGCAGCGGCGCGGCGATGCGCGGGTCGTCGGACAGCGGCGTGTTCTTGACGAGCCACCAGGTGCCCATCGCGAGCACGCCCATCAGCACCAGCGGCAGGTAGGACGACAGCAGCTCGACCAGCCGCCAGCGCAGCGGCTGCGGCGTGCGCCGGCCGCCCGGGCGTGCCACGGCCGGCGCCAGCGCGCCGGGGCGGCTGGCCTGGGCGGCAGCGTCAGCTTCCGCCATCGAGCGTGGTGAGGTGGCCGCGCAGCAGCGCGGCATAGCGGCCGGTGGCCGACAGCAGCAGGTCGCAGAACTCGCGCGCGGCGCCATGGCCGCCCGCCGCCGTGGTGACGTGGTGCGCGATCGCCCGCACCTCGACATGGCCGTTGACCGGCGCGCAGGCCAGTGCGGCGCGCGCGAGCAGCGGCAGGTCGGGCCAGTCGTCGCCGATCGCCGCCACCGCATCCCAGCCGATGCCGAGCGTCGTCAGCAGGTGCTGCGCGGCGGCCAGCTTGTCGTGCACGCCGTAGACGGCATGCGCGATGCCCAGGTCGTTGACGCGCCGGCGCACCGCCGGCGAATCGCGGCCGGTGATCACGATCGGCGCGATGCCGCCCTGGGCCAGCAGCTTCAGCCCGTGGCCGTCGAGCGTGTTGAAGGCCTTGAACTCCTCGCCGCGCTCGCTGATGTAGATGCGGCCGTCGGTCAGCACGCCGTCGACGTCGAAGATCGCGGCGCGGATGTCCTGCGCGCGCAGCAGCAGCTCAGGCGGGAAGCCGAGCACCGGGGTGATGTCGTCCAGGGCCATCAGATCACCTTCGCGCGCATCAGGTCGTTGGTATTGATGACGCCGACCAGCCGGTCGTCGGCGTCGACGACGAGCAGCACGGTGATGCGGTGCAGCTCCATCAGGTCGGCCGCGTCGACCGCAAGGGCATCGCTGCGCACGCGCCGCGGGCTCGGGCTCATCACGTCGGCCGCGGTCAGCGCGCGCAGGTCGCGGCCCTGCTCGACGAGGCGGCGCAGGTCGCCGTCGGTGAAGATGCCGAGGATCTCGCCGCGCTCGCCGAGCACCGCGGTGGCGCCCAGGCCCTTGCGCGTCATCTCGCGCATCGTGTCGACGAAGGGCGTGGCCGGCGGCACCTGCGGCACGTCGTCGCCGCTGCGCATCACGTCGCGCACGTGGGTCAGCAGCTTGCGGCCCAGGCTGCCGCCCGGGTGCGAGCGGGCGAAGTCTTCCTCGCGGAAGCCGCGCGCATCGAGCAGCGCGACCGCCAGCGCGTCGCCGACCGCCATCTGCGCGATGGTGCTGGCGGTGGGCGCGAGGTTCAGCGTGCAGGCCTCCTGGTCGACGGCGCTGCTGATGGTGATGTCGGCATGGCTCGCCAGGCTGGAGTCGGGCCGGCCGGTCATCGCGACCAGCGTGACGCCCAGGCGCTTGAGCGCCGGCAGGATCGCGGCGAGCTCGTCGCTCTCGCCCGAATTGGAGATCGCGAGCACCACGTCGCCGGGCGTCACCATGCCCAGGTCGCCGTGGCTCGCCTCGGCCGGGTGCACGAAGAGGGCGGGCGTGCCGGTGGAGGCCAGCGTGGCCGCGACCTTGCGGCCCACGTGCCCGCTCTTGCCCATGCCCATCACGACCACCCGGCCTTTGCACTGCAGCATCGCGCGCACCGCCTGCACGAAGCTGTCGCCCTGGCGCGCGTGCAAGGCCAGCAGCGCGCGGGCCTCGATGTCGAAGGTCTCGCGCGCCAGCTGCAGCACGCGTTCGGCATCAAAAGAATCGGCGGGAGGGGCGGTCAGGGGCACGGAGAGAAGCTTCGGTCCGATAGGATCAGGCGATTGTAGGCACGCACGTTGCGACAGCGACTTCATGGCATCCACACTCGAACTCGTCCTGCTGTATCTCATCGCCGCGGTGCTGGGCGTGGTGGCGTGCCGGTCGCTGAAGTTGCCGCCGATGCTCGGCTATTTGACGGTCGGCGTGCTGATCGGCCCGAATGCCCTCGGCCTGGCCAAGGATTCGGCCGGCATGACCTACCTGGCCGAGTTCGGCGTGGTGTTCCTGATGTTCGTGATCGGGCTCGAGTTCAACCTGCCGAAGCTCAACAGCATGCGCCGGCTGGTGTTCGGCCTCGGCCTCAGCCAGGTCGCGATGACGGTGCTGGCGGCGCTGGCGGGCAACGTGCTGCTCGGCTGGGGGCTGGCGCAGGTCGGGCGCAGCTGGGGCTTGTCGTGGCAGAGCGCGTTCGCGCTGGGCGGGGCGCTGGCGATGAGCAGCACCGCGATCGTCGTCAAGCTGATGGCCGAGCGGCTCGAGCTGGAGAGCGAGCACGGCCGCCGCGTGATGGGCGTGCTGCTGTTCCAGGATCTGGCCGTGGTGCCGTTCCTGGTGCTGATCCCGGCGCTCGGCTCATCGCCCGATGCGCTGGCACCGGCGCTGGCCTGGGCCGGCCTGAAGGCGGTGCTGGTGCTCGCCGTGCTGCTGGTCGGCGGGCAGCGCGTGATGCGCTGGTGGCTCACGCTGGTGGCGCGGCGCAAGAGCGAGGAGCTGTTCATCCTGAACCTGCTGCTGGTCACGCTCGGCCTGGCCTGGCTGACCGAGCATGCGGGGCTGTCGCTCGCGCTCGGCGCCTTCGTGGCCGGCATGCTGATCGCCGAGACCGAGTACAAGCACCAGGTGGAGACCGACATCCGGCCGTTCCACGACGTGCTGCTCGGGCTCTTCTTCATCACGATCGGCATGAAGCTCGACGTCGAGATCGTGCTGCGGCAATGGCCGCTGGTGCTGGCGATGACGGTGCTGCCGGTGCTGTTCAAGTTCGCGCTGGTGACGCTGCTGGCGCGGCTGGCGGGCGCGGCGCCGGGTGTCGCGCTGCGCACCGGCCTGTACCTGGCGCAAGCCGGCGAGTTCGGCTTCGTGCTGCTGACGCTGGCGACGCAGGAGCACCTGATCCCGGCCCCGCTGCAGAGCCCGGTGCTCGCGAGCATGGTGCTGAGCATGCTGGCCACGCCGTTCATCATCATGTACAGCAACCGCATCGTGATGCGCCTGAGTTCGAGCGACTGGCTGATGCAGTCGGTCGCGATGACGAGCATCGCCAAGCGCGCGATCAACACCGAGGCGCACGTGATCATCGCCGGCTACGGCCGCAGCGGGCAGAGCCTGGCGCGCATCCTCGACGGCGAGCGCATCCCGTACATGGCGCTCGACCTCGACCCCGACCGCGTGCGCCAGGCCGCCGCGGCCGGGCAGAGCGTGGTGTTCGGTGACGCCGCGCGGCTGCAGAGCCTGATGGCGGCCGGGCTGGCACGCGCCAGCGCGGTGGTGGTGAGCTACCACGACACGCCGTCGGCGATGAAGATCCTGCACCTGGTGCAGGCGCACGCGCCGACGGTGCCGGTGATCGTGCGCACGCTCGACGACAGCGACATCGAGCGGCTGCAGGCGGCTGGAGCGACCGAGGTGGTGCCCGAGGCGATCGAGGGCTCGCTGATGCTCGCGAGCCATGCGCTGGCGCTGGTGGGCGTGCCGATGCGGCGCGTGATCCGCGTCGTGCAGGACCAGCGCGATGCGCGCTACGGGCTGCTGCGCGGCTACTTCCACGGCGCCGACGACGACACCGTCGACGAGCGGCAGCAGGCACGGCTGCTCAGCGTCAGCATGCCGTCGGCCGGCAGCTGGATCGGCCAGCCGCTGTCGGCGCTGGCGCTGCATGCGGTGGGCGTCACCGTGGTGTCGGTGCGCCGCGCGTCGGGCGCGGTGACGAAGCCGCACGACGCGCTGCTGCTGGCCGGCGGCGACACGCTGGTGCTGTCGGGGCTGCCGGAGCCGCTCGCCCTGGCCGAGAGCAAGCTGCTCGGCCGCTGAGCTGTTTCACGGCGCCGGGCAGGCCGGCATCAGCGCGCGGGTCGCGATCGTCGTCGGGTTGTCGTCCGCACCGCCGGCGTTGACGGTCCAGGTGCAGCCATAGCCCGGGTCGGCCACCGTCGCCGCGGTGGTCACGTCATCGCCGGCCGGCTTCACGCCGGTCTCGGCCCACGCCACCATCGCCGAGAACGCGCCGACCTGTTCGGCCACCGTGAAGTCGCAGTGGCTCGGTGCGCGCACCGCCCGCTGTACCAGCCAGCCGCCGTTGCCCTTCGCCTCGACACGCTCGCGGTAGACCTGCTCCATGCGGAACGGCACGTACAGGTCGCCCAGCGTGTGCAGGCTGACGACCGGGATCTTGAACTCGCCGTTCACCTTCGGGATCCAGCGCAGGCCATCCGTGCGCAGCCGGTTGGCATCGGGTACCGCCGTCGCCTTCACGATCGACGCGTTGAACGAGGCCAGCACCGCATCGCTCGCGGTGAACCGGTAGCTGAAGCGGTTCGTGTCGACCACGCTCCTGTTCAGGATGCCGTTGATGCTGCCGTCGCCGCCGAAGGTGCCCCACACGACGTTCTGCAGCCCGTTGTTCGCGAAGCCCTGGTCGAAGATCGGCCGCGGCCCGCCGGTCAGGTTCATCACCACCTCCTTCAGCTTCGCGCCCTGCGCGGTGGGCGTCGTGAACGAGGTCTGGCTCGCGAACAACGTGGTCCGCACGTCGGCGACCAGCGTGGCCCAGTCGGTGGTCGGGAAAGATGTCGCCGGCACGCCGGCCAGTTGCTGCGCCGCGAGCTGGTAGCCGGCGAAGTAGTCGAACAGCTCGGTGTCGCCGACCACGCCGCACATCGGCACCGCGCCGTCGTACTTCTGCTTGTGGACCGCGGTCGCGGCCGCCTCGTCCTCGATCGCGGCCGCGGTGATGTGGCCGCCCATCGAATGGCCGATCAGGTAGGTGCGGGTCGGCGCCGCCAGCGTGCGGCCGTTGGCCGCTGCGATCTGCACGAAGGCCTGCGCGAGCGCGTTGGTGTCCTCGACGCCGGCGCGCACGTCGTAGAAGTTCTTGCCGTAGCTCGATGCAGCCCACGCGAAACCCTGCTCCAGCAGGTAGCGGCGGATCGACGGGTTCGTCACCACGAGCGCGTTGCCGGTGCCGACGTAGCCGTGCGCATACATCACGAGCTTGCCGTTCCAGCCGGTCTTCGGCACCTCGACGCGGTAGCCGGCACCGCCTTGCACGCCGGTCCAGCGGTCGGTCTCGACGGCCAGGCCCGCGAGCGCGTCGAACGCGAGCGCCGCGGGATCGGCGGTGAACGCGGTGCGGCCATCCTGTGCACGCGTCTCCTCGGGGACCGGCGCGGGCGCCGGGGCAGGGCCGTCGTCTCCACCGCCGCAGGCGGAGAACAGCAAGGTGGAGGCGGCGGCGAAAGCCGTCATCCTCAGCAAGTGACGCTGATGCATGGGGTGTCTCCTGGTGTGGGCGCCGAGTGGCAGATCGAGACTAGTCGGCACGCACGATGGCGTCGCCCGGGATTTCCCGTCGCGGGCTGTCGCGTGCGGGACAATGGCGCCCCGCTCACCGACGGTGAATCCCCCATGACCGCAGCCAGCCCCCTCGAATCAGCGCGCGACACCATCAAGCGCAGCATCCGCACCGTGCCCGACTGGCCGGAGCCGGGCGTGCAATTCCGCGACATCACGCCGCTGCTGGCCGATCCGCGCACCTTCCGCATCCTGATCGACGAGTTCGTGCACCGCTATTTCGACGTGCGGCCGACCGCGATCGCCGGGCTCGACGCGCGCGGCTTCATCATCGGCTCGGTGCTGGCCTACGAGCTCAACGTCGGCTTCATCCCGATCCGCAAGAAGGGCAAGCTGCCGTTCACGACGGTGCAGGAGACCTATGAGCTGGAATACGGCTCGGCCACCGTCGAGATGCACACCGATGCGGTGAAGCCCGGCGACCGCATCGTGCTGGTCGACGACCTGATCGCCACCGGCGGCACGATGATGGCCGGCATGCGGTTGCTGCAGCGGCTCGGCGCGGTGGTGATCGAAGGCGCGGCCATCGTCGACCTGCCGGAGCTGCAGGGCTCGCAGCGCCTGCGCGAGGCCGGGCTGCCGCTGTTCACGCTGGTCGATTTCGGCGGGCATTGACGCCCGCCCGGGACCGGAGGATCCGACTCAGGTGATCGGGGTCTGGCGCGTGATGTTGGCGCGCATGCGCAGCGCCATCACCGAGCCGGCAGCCCGCACCAGCTCGAGCGCGAGGGCCGGCGTGCGCTGGGCCAGCTCTTCCAGGCGCGGGCCGCGCAGCGCCCACACGATGCACGGCGTCATCGCCTCGACGTTGGCCATGCGCGGGCCGTCGAGGAACAGCGCCGGTTCGCCGATCACCGAGCCGGCGCGCAGGATCGCGATGCGGTTGCTGCCGGGCGGGCCGCCGGTCACGAAGACCTGCAGCGAGCCCTGGCCGAGGAAATACATGCTCCGGTCGGAATCGCCCTGCTTGATCAGCAGGTCGCCGGCGCGGATGTCGTGGCGCGTGAGGTAGGGCCCGATGACCCGCCACTGGTCGAGCGTCAAACGCGCGCGAAAGGCGTCTTCCGCATTCAACGTCTGAATCGCTTGTACCAGCTGCTGCAGTTCCATCGTGTCCTCTGTGTGGTGTGACGCGTACTTGCGGGACAAGTGCGTGAAAGTGACGCGATTATCAGCGTGTGTGACGGGCACCACAACAGCGCATGGCAAAAGTTGTGCCCGTCGGTCACCGTCACGGTCCCGTCTGTCGGGGCCCGTGTGACAAAAAGTGCTACTTGCCGATGCAGAAGCGGCTGAAGATCTCGCCCAGCAAGTCATCTGACGTGAACTCGCCGGTGATCTGCGACAACGCCGTCTGCGCAAGGCGCAGTTCTTCGGCCAGCAGGTCGAGCGCCGGGTCGGGCGAGGTCGCGAGTTCGAGTGCCAACGCGAGATGCTCCGCGGTGTGCCGCAGCGCGTCGACATGGCGGGCGCGCGCGATGAACAACCCGTCGGGCGAGGCATGCCAGCCGGCCAGTTGCAGCAGCAGGCGGCGCAGTGCGTCCAGGCCTTCGCCGGTGCGGGCCGACAGCGCAAGGTGGTGGCCTGCACCGGTCGGCAGATCCTGCGCCTTCGCCAGGTCGCTCTTGCTGTAGACGTGCACGATGCGTTCGCCGTCGCGTTGCGGCGGCGGCAGCCGCGCCGCGATCTGCGCCTCGGCCGCGTCGTAGCCCGGCTCGCCGCGCCGCGTCAGGTCGTGCAGGAACAGTACCGCATCGGCCCGCTCGATCGCCTCCCAGCTGCGCGCGATGCCGATGCGCTCGACCTCGTCGCCGGCCTCGCGCAGCCCGGCGGTGTCGATCACGTGCACCGGCACGCCGTCGATCTGGATGGTCTCGCTGACCTTGTCGCGCGTGGTGCCGGGGATCGGCGTCACGATCGCCAGCTCGGCACCGGCCAGCGCATTCAGCAGCGAACTCTTGCCGACGTTCGGTTGCCCGGCCAGCACGATCTGCATGCCCTCGCGCAGCAGCGCCCCCTGGCGCGCGCGGCCGAGGACGCCCGCGACATCGGCCGCGATGCTGCGCAGGCGGCCGAGCGCGTCGGCCTTCTGCAGGAAGTCGATCTCTTCCTCCGGGAAATCGAGCGTCGCCTCGACCAGCATGCGCAGCGAGACCAGCCGATCGCGCAGCGCATGCACTTCGTCGGAGAACGCGCCGCTCAGCGAACGGCTGGCCGAGCGCGCCGCCGCCTCGGTGCTGGCTTCGATCAGGTCGCTGACGGCTTCGGCCTGCGCGAGGTCGAGCTTGTCGTTCAGGTAGGCGCGCTCGGTGAACTCGCCCGGCTCGGCCAGGCGCAGCCCCATCCCCGTCCCTGTCCCTGTCCCGACCGCGCGACCGGCTTCCAGGCAGCGCGCGAGCAGCAACTGCAGCACGACCGGGCCGCCGTGCGCCTGCAGTTCGAGCACGTCTTCGCCGGTGTACGAATGCGGGGCCGGGAAGTACAGCGCCAGCCCGCGGTCGATCACCTGGCCCTGTGCATCGGTGAAGGGCAGGTAGGTGGCGTGCCGCGGCGCCAGTGCGCGACCGAACAGCGCGTCGACCAGCGGCTTCAGGTCGCGGCCCGAGGCACGCACGATGCCGACGGCGCCGCGGCCGGGCGCGGTGGTGATGGCGATGACGGGGTCGTGGTGGCGCGGCAGCATGGCGGTGATTGTCCTGGAAGGCCGTCCAGAAACGACAAACCCGGGCACGCACACGGCGTGGCCCGGGTTGAAGATGGCGCGGGGGGAAGCGCCGGTGCAGCATGCTGCGATCCGAATCATCCTCCCGAGCCGCTGCCGAGATCACGGCAGCGGGTCTGCCCCGCATTGAACTGGTGGAAGGGCGGCGAGCTGCCGTCGTTCCATGGCTGGATCGTCGCGCCGACCGCCTCTTGCAACAAGCCCCCGCTTGGGGGGCCGCAAGCGCGGGGGCAACCTGAGGTTGCTATTTGCCCAGCACGCCCAGCTGCTTGTTGATCAGCCACTGCTGCGCGATCGACAGGATGTTGTTCGTCAGCCAGTACAGCACCAGGCCGGCCGGGAAGAAGAAGAACATCACCGAGAACACCAGCGGCATGATCCACATCATCTTGGCCTGCACCGGATCCGGCGGCGTCGGGTTCAGCCAGGTCTGCAGCAGGCTCGACAGCGTCATCAGCAGCGGCAGGATGAAGTACGGGTCCTTGGCCGACAGGTCGGTGATCCAGCCGATCCACGGCGCGTTGCGCATTTCCACCGTCGACAGCAACACCCAGTACAGCGCGATGAAGAACGGCATCTGCGCAATGATGGGCAGGCAGCCGCCGATCGGGTTGACCTTCTCCTCGCGGTAGATGCGCATCATCTCCTGCTGCATCTGCTGAGGCTTGTCCTTCAGGCGCTCGCGCAGCTCCATCACCTTCGGGTTGATGGCCTTCATCTTGGCCATCGAGCGGTAGGCGCTGGCGTTGAGCCAGTAGAACGCGATCTTCAGCAGCACGACCAGCGAGATGATGGACCAGCCCCAGTTGCCGATCAGCTTGTGCAGCTGGGTCAGCACCCAGAACAGCGGCTCGGACAGCACCTTGAAGTAGCCGTAGTCCTTCACCAGCTCGAGGCCGGGGGCGAGTTCGGCGAGCTTGTGCTCTTCCTGCGGGCCGACGAACAGCTGCGCGTCGAAGGTCTTCGTGGCGTTCGGCGCGATGTCGCCCAGCGGCACCGTCATGCCCACCTGGTAGACGTGCGCCGGGCCGCCGGTGACGTCGTTCGTCACGTCGGCCTTGCCGGTGAAGTACTCGCGCGGCTGCTTCGCGTCGGGCTTGTCGATCAGCCAGGCCGAGGTGAAGTAGTGCTGCACCATCGCGACCCAGCCGGTCTCGGCCGTCGTCACGTGATCGGGCACGTCCTTCGGCCCGCGCTTCTCGATGCTCTTGAAATCGACCTTCGTGAAGTGCTTGGTCTCGTCGTAGATCGCCGGGCCGGTGAACGTGGAGTAGAAGCTCGATCCGCCGGTGCCGTCGTTGCCGTCGCGCACCAGCTGCAGGTACAGCCGCGCGTTGACGGGCGCACCCGACGCGTTGGTGACCTCGTTGTGCACGCCGATCACGTAGTCGCCGCGCTTGAAGGTGTAGGTCTTGACCAGCTTGACGCCGTTCACCACCGGCGATTCGAAGCGCACCTGCAGCTCGTTGCTGCCATCCTTCAGCTTGCGCTCGCCGGGCACCAGGCTCATCACCGTCAGGTGGTTCGGCAGGCCGCTGCCGCCCGCCGCGGGAATCAGGCCGCTTTGCGCCACATACAGGCGCTGCGCCGATTCATCGAGCACGACGACGTTCTTCTTCTCGAACTGCTCGTCATGGCGCGGCGCGAGGCCGACCAGCTCCTGCACCTTCTGCCACAGGTCCTTCTGCAGCTGCTCATGCTGCGTCAGCAGCTCGACGCGCACCAGCGTGCCGCCCTTGCTGTCGAGCGTGGCCTTCACCAGGTCGGTCTGGATCTCGACCCGCTCGGCCAGCACCGCCGACGCCGCCGGCGCAGCGGGCACGGCCGCCGTGGTCGACGCGACCGATCCCGGGGCCGCCGGCACGCCGGCCGGGGCGCTGCCGGGACCGGCTGCGGCGACCGGCGCCGTCACCGGCTGCGGCCCGAACAGCGACGGTTGCCCGTTGTGCCGGCTCCACGCGTCCCAGAGCAGGACGAGCGACATCGAGAACACCACCCACAGCAGGGTGCGGCGCATATCGGTCATGGAAGAGTCTCTTCGCGGGAAAGGGGGGAAGAAGGGGGACGGGAGGCCGCAGCTGCGCCGGAGTTGGGGCCGGAACGCTGCGCCTCAAGGCGGGTGAACAGGCCGGCCAGCCGCTCGGGCACCGGATCGTGGCCGCCATTGCACCACGGGTGGCAACGCGCCAGCCGATGCAGCGTCAGGTAGCTGCCACCGATCGCGCCGTGCCGCTCGAGTGCCTGCAGCGAATACACCGAGCAGGTCGGCTCGAAACGGCACGCGCTGCCGAGCCACGGGCTCAGGAAGAAGCGGTAGCCGCGCACCAGCGCCATCAACAGGCGTTGCGGCGCGGACTTCAACTGCACGACCAGCCGCGACATCGTCAGGCTCCGGTCCGGGCAGCGCGCGCCATCACCGCCAGCAGCTCGGTACCAGCCGCGGTGCGCAGCGCGTCGGATGCAGCGCTCGGGAACAGCTTGCGATCGAACGGGCTGCGCAGCCGGATCACCCACAAGCCGCTCGGCAAGCCGGCCTGCGCATGCACGACGCGACGGATCTGACGCTTCAGCAGGTTGCGCGTGACGGCCCGGCGGGCATGCCGCTTGGGCACCACCGCACCCAGCCAGCAGGCGCCTTCAGGCAAGTCATCCACAGCTTTGCCCTGTTGAGGTGCCTCGCCTGTTGACAACTTGTGGGCAGCTGCACGAACAGCGGCCACTTTGACAGCAGGCCGGGCGGCGAGGAAATGGACGGCGAAATGCGTGCTGCGGGCCCGGGTGGGCGCCGCGAGCACGCGCTCGAAATCAACCGATTGAACGATTCGCCCGATCACGGTGACGCCCTGGACGCCACGGCCGGCGTTGCTGCATCCAACGCCGCACCCGTTGCCGAAACGGGGGGTGCCGCCGTGGATGCGCTGACTGCGGCTGCTGTTGCGCTTACAGCGACAGGCCTCAGACGGCCAGGCGCTTGCGGCCCTTGGCGCGGCGCGCGTTGATGACGGCGCGGCCGCCGCGCGTCTTCATGCGCACGAGGAAACCATGGGTGCGGGCGCGGCGGGTCTTCGAAGCTTGGTAGGTGCGTTTCATGATGATCAGTCCTGCTGAAGGGGGTCCCAAGCCATGTGATCTTCAATGTGATCACCACACGACTCGACCCTGCATGCTGCTCACCTTGATCATCAAGGTCACAAGAGCCGGGCCTTCGGGAAACCCACTATTACACCAAAAACCCCCTGCCAAGTCAAAGACTTACACGGTGGCATGCGCCCGCGCGCCGGTTTCATCCGGCTGCACAAGACTGTGGATAACCTCGCCCGGCGGGCCCGTTGCACCGTAGAATCCGGCCGCTCCGAGAAGAACTTTTCCACAACATGAGCGCTGATCTCTGGCAGCGCGGCTGCGAGCGTTTGGCAGCCGAACTGCCCGAACAACAATTCAACACCTGGATCCGCCCGCTGCCTGCTGCCGACGTCACTGACCAAGGCATCTCCGGCGCGGTGGCATCACTGCGTGTGCCCAACCGGTTCAAGCTCGACTGGATCCGCAACCAGTACGCCGGCCGGATCGAGGCCGTGCTGAGCGAGCTGGCCGGCAAGCCGGTGCGGCTCGACCTGATGCTCGCGCCGCGCGACAACCCGGTGCCGGTCAGCGGATTCCGCAGCGATGGCCCGGTGCCGATCGCCCGCGCGCTCGGGCCGGCACGGTCGAGCGGCATCGGCCATGGCGGCGGCGCCGAGGTCGCGACGGTGGGTGCGCCCACCGTCGCCGTACCGCGCAGCCCCTCCGCCGCCAATGCGGCCTTGCCGCGCCACCGCCTGAACCCCGCGCTGACCTTCGGCTCGCTGGTCGCCGGCCGCGCGAACCAGATGGCCCGCACCGCGGCGCTGCACGTGGCCGGCGCGCCCGGGCAGATGTACAACCCGCTCTTCATCTACGGCGGCGTCGGCCTCGGCAAGACCCACCTGGTGCATGCCGTCGGCAATGCGCTGCTGGCCGACCGCGCCGACGCCCGCGTGCTCTACCTGCACGCCGAGCAGTTCATCACCGACGTCGTCAAGAACTACCAGCGCAAGACCTTCGACGAGCTGAAGGCCAAGTACCACTCGCTCGACCTGCTGCTGATCGACGACGTGCAGTTCTTCGCCGGCAAGGAGCGCACGCAGGAGGAGTTCTTCAACGCCTTCGAGGCGCTGCTGGCCAAGCGCGCCCACATCATCATGACGAGCGACACCTACCCGAAGGGGCTGGTGGACATCGACGAGCGACTCACCTCGCGCTTCGACGCCGGACTCACGGTGGCGATCGAGCCGCCAGAGCTGGAGATGCGCGTGGCCATCCTGATGCGCAAGTCCGATGCCGAGGGCACCGCGATGCCGGAGGACGTGGCCTTCTTCGTCGCGAAGAACGTGCGCGCCAACGTGCGCGAGCTCGAAGGCGCGCTGCGCAAGATCCTTGCGTACTCAAGGTTCTCGCACAAGGACATCAACATC
Source organism: Rhizobacter sp. P2_H3 (assembly GCF_056403355.1). Classification (NCBI taxonomy): domain Bacteria; kingdom Pseudomonadati; phylum Pseudomonadota; class Betaproteobacteria; order Burkholderiales; family Sphaerotilaceae; genus Rhizobacter; species Rhizobacter sp. P2_H3. Next base: position 52,551 of record NZ_JBFUFQ010000006.1, read on the forward strand.
CAGCTCGCCCGCGAGGCGCTGAAGGACCTGCTGTCGATCCAGAACCGCCAGGTCGGCGTCGAGAACATCCAGAAGACCGTCGCCGACTTCTACAAGATCAAGGTCGCCGACATGTACAGCAAGAAGCGGCCGGCCAGCATCGCCCGGCCGCGCCAGATCGCGATGTACCTGGCCAAGGAAATGACGCAGAAGAGCCTGCCGGAGATCGGTGAGCTGTTCGGCGGGCGTGACCACACGACGGTGCTGCACGCGGTGCGCAAGATCGCCGGCGAGCGCCAGAAGAACACCGAACTGAACCAGCAGCTGCACGTGCTGGAACAGACATTGAAGGGCTGAACGTTTCGACTGACACCAACGCGTGGGGATGTCAAAGCACAAGCCTGGGGACAACTCTCGAACAACACCGGAGATGTCCACAGGCCAGGCGGGTTCCAGGAAGTTGTTGTGCGCGAGTCCCGAAGTTCAGGGGCCTCTGCACACAGGGTTTCGAGGTCTGTAAGCGGTTGATGGAAAAGGGGAAAATGGCGTTCTCCACAAGGAACGCGTTTCCTCTACTAAGACGACTAAATTAAGAGGTTGACATGATTGTCTTGAAGGCAGCGCAAGAAAAAGTGTTGGGAGCCCTGCAGGCCGTGTCCGGCATCGTCGAACGTCGGCATACCTTGCCGATCCTGGCCAACGTGCTGATTCGCAAAACCGGCAGCCAGGTCGAGCTGACCAGCAGCGACCTGGAGATCCAGGTGCGTACCACCGCCGAATTCGACGGCGACGCGAGCAACTTCGCGACCACCGTCGGTGCGCGCAAGCTGATCGACATCCTGCGTTCGCTGCCGGCCGACCAGATCGTCACGCTGAGCACCGCGCAGAACAAGCTGACGCTGCAAGGCGGCAAGAGCCGCTTCACGCTGCAGACGCTGCCGGCCGACGATTTCCCGCTGGTGCAGGAAGCGGCCGACTTCGGCCCGGTGTTCAGCGTGCCGCAGAAGACGCTGAAGATGCTGATCAACCAGGTGCACTTCGCGATGGCGGTGCACGACATCCGCTACTACCTGAACGGCATCCTGTTCGTCGCCGAGGGCAAGAGCCTGACGCTGGTCGCGACCGACGGCCACCGCCTGGCGCTCGCGCAGGCCAACCTCGACGTCGAGATCCCGAAGCAGGAGGTGATCCTGCCGCGCAAGACCGTGCTCGAGCTGCAGCGGCTGCTGAAGGACGAGAAGGACGACAAGGAGAACAGCCCGATCGAGATGCGCTTTGCCGGCAACCAGGCGAAGTTCAGCTTCAGCGGCATGGAGTTCGTCACCAAGCTGGTCGAGGGCAAGTTCCCCGACTACAACCGCGTGATCCCGAAGAACCACAAGAACCACGTGACGCTCGGGCGTGCGCCGCTGCTGGCCAGCCTGCAGCGTGCCGCCATCCTGACCAGCGAGAAGTTCAAGGGCGTGCGCGTCAACATCGAGCCGGGCGTGCTGCGCATCGCGTCGAGCAACGCCGAGCAGGAAGAGGCCAAGGAAGAACTCGAGGTCGACTACGACGGCGACGCGATCGAGATCGGCTTCAACGTCACCTACCTGATGGACGCGCTGGCCAACATGAGCGTCGAGATGGTCAAGCTGGAGCTGCAGGACACCAACTCCAGCGCCTTGTTCACCGTGCCCGAGCAGGCGGGCTTCAAGTACGTGGTGATGCCGATGCGGATCTGACGATCCGCGTGCCGCCCGCCCGTACCCTGTGCATTCCATGAGTTCAACACCGCGATGACCGATTCCCTGAACACTCCCGACGACGGTGCCGCCAAGAAGGCGGCTGCAGATGCAGTGTCGAGCGCCTACGGCGAAGGCAGCATCCAGATCCTGGAAGGCCTGGAGGCCGTGCGCAAGCGCCCGGGCATGTACATCGGCGACACCTCCGACGGCACCGGGCTGCACCACCTGGTGTTCGAGGTGGTCGACAACTCGATCGACGAAGCGCTGGCCGGCTACTGCGACGACATCGTCGTGACGATCCACAGCGACAACGCGATCAGCGTCACCGACAACGGCCGGGGCATCCCGACCGGGGTCAAGATGGACGACAAGCACGAGCCCAAGCGCAGTGCGGCCGAGATCGCGCTGACCGAGCTGCACGCCGGCGGCAAGTTCAACCAGAACAGCTACAAGGTGTCGGGCGGCCTGCACGGGGTGGGTGTCTCGTGCGTGAACGCGCTGTCGAAGTGGCTGCGCCTGACGGTGCGGCGCGACGGCAAGACGCATTTCATCGAGTTCCGCAAGGGCGTGCCGCAGGACCGCGTGCTGGAGATGCGCGACGGCTTCGAGGTGAGCCCGATGAAGATCACCGGCGAGACCGAGAAGCGCGGCACCGAGGTGCACTTCCTGCCGGACGACGAGATCTTCAACAACATCGACTTCCACTACGACATCCTCAGCAAGCGGCTGCGCGAGCTGAGCTTCCTGAACAACGGCGTCAAGATCCGGCTGGTCGACGAGCGCAACAACAAGGAAGACAACTTCGCCTTCATCGGCGGCGTGAAGGGCTTCGTCGACTTCATCAACACCGGCAAGAAGGTGCTGCACCCGAACATCTTCCACGCCACCGGCGACAAGCTGTCGGACCAGAACACCAACATCACCGCCGAGGTGGCGATGCAGTGGAACGACGGCTACAGCGAGAACGTCCTCTGCTTCACCAACAACATTCCGCAGCGTGATGGCGGCACCCACCTGACGGGCCTGCGTGCCGGGATGACGCGGGTCATCAACAAGTACATCGAGGACAACGAGCTGGCGAAGAAGGCCAAGGTCGAGATCACCGGTGACGACATGCGCGAAGGCCTGTGCTGCGTGCTGAGCGTGAAGGTGCCGGAGCCGAAGTTCAGCAGCCAGACCAAGGACAAGCTGGTGTCCAGCGAAGTGCGCGGCCCGGTGGAAGACGTGGTCAGCAAGGCGCTGACCGACTACCTGCTGGAGAACCCGGTCGACGCGAAGATCATCTGCGGCAAGATCGTCGAGGCGGCGCGGGCGCGCGAGGCGGCCCGCAAGGCGCGCGAGATGACGCGCCGCAAGGGCGTGCTCGACGGCATGGGCCTGCCGGGCAAGCTGGCCGACTGCCAGGAGAAGGATCCGGCGCTCTGCGAGATCTACATCGTGGAGGGCGACTCCGCAGGGGGCTCGGCCAAGCAGGGCCGCGACCGCAAGTTCCAGGCGATCCTGCCGCTGCGCGGCAAGATCCTGAACGTCGAGCGGGCGCGCTTCGAGCGGCTGCTGACGAGCAATGAAATCCTGACGCTGATCACCGCGCTGGGCACGAGCATCGGCAAGGACGAGTTCAACCCGGACAAGCTGCGCTACCACCGCATCATCATCATGACCGACGCGGACGTGGACGGCGCGCACATCCGCACGCTGCTGCTGACCTTCTTCTACCGGCAGATGCCGGAGATCGTCGAGCGCGGCCACATCTACATCGCGCAGCCGCCGCTCTACAAGGTGAAGCTCGGCAAGGAAGAGCAGTACCTGAAGGACGGGCACGAGCTGGACGCCTACCTGCTGAAGGTGGCGCTGAAGGATGCGAAGCTCGAGACGGGTGTCGGCGGCACGGTGCTGCTGGGCGAGACGCTCGAGACGCTGGCACGGCAGTACGTGATGGCCAACAACGTGGTGGAGCGGCTGTCGAACTGGATGGACATCGAGGCGCTGCGCGCGATGGCCAACGGCCTGGCGCTCGACCTGGACACGTTGGAGGCGGCTGAGGTGTCGGCGGCGGCGCTGAAGGGCGCGCTGCACGATGCCGAGGTGACGGCCGAGTTCGATGCCCGCACCGACAAGCACATCCTGCGCATCAGCCGCATGCACCACGGCAACCGCAAGAGCAGCGTGATCAGCGCCGACTTCGTGCACGGCGCCGACTACGAGGCCTTGTCGACGGCGGKCCAGACCTTCAAGGGGCTGGTGAGCAGCGAGGCGGTGGTCAAGCGCGGTGAGGGCGAGAAGCAGAAGGACGCCAAGGTCAGCGACTTCCGCCAGGCGATGGCCTGGCTGATCCAGCAGGCCGAATCGGCGGTGGGCCGCCAGCGCTACAAGGGGCTGGGCGAGATGAACCCGGCGCAGCTGTGGGAGACCACGATGGACCCGACCGTGCGGCGCCTGCTGAAGGTGCAGATCGACGACGCGATCGAGGCGGATCGGGTGTTCACGATGCTGATGGGCGACGAGGTGGAGCCGCGGCGGGATTTCATCGAGGCGAATGCGTTGAGGGCTTCGAATATCGATGTGTAGGCTTTTTGCGCGCACCGCAGTGACGAAATAAATGCGACTCACGCTATGATTTTCGGCAGGGCGACTTGGCTATTACAGCCGGCGTCGCTCAGTCGAGATTCACCAGAGCGCGGCCTCTTGAGCTAGCGACTAATTGATTTCGTCAGTTCCTGACTTCTCTCCGAGCTACGCCTAAAACGGTTTTAAATTCGACTTAATGTCGACCGTATTCATTTTGCTTAAGGTGGTGATTGGCAAGTCAAGAAAAAGAGTTAGCTCTTTGCGAATGAGTTCCTGCAACATTCTTTGCGCGGCTTGGACTATTTTCAAGTCATGTGGAGGTAGCCGATGCCTTCTCGCGTGAACGAGGTCACCTCTCTTTGCAAATATGGTTCGGAACTGATCTCGTAGCTCCCTCCTGTTATGGATACTGGTCCCCATCAAATAAGCGAACCGCTCTGAGAGGCGCGCTGTAATTCCGGATTCATACGCTACCGGATTCTCATCTCCAAGGATAGCTTCGATGCCAATGCAGCTTTGCAGCAACGACGTTGTTTGATTGGTCGCAAGAAGCGAATCGAGGAGCCATTCAATTCCGGCGGCGATACGGCGCGCATAGGCATCTACAGGAAGAATTGACAGGAATCGAGAAACCGGCCGGAGCTCACGCTCGAAGCCATTACATTGGAATCGTTCCGTATTCTCTTCATATGAGTTGCTGAAAGTCAGGCCACAAAGAAAATTCTCGAAATCCCGCGGAATTTCCACCGTCTGCTTTTCCTCGCTGTTGATTGCATGAATTGCAGCATGCACGATGGTTCTCGGACCAGGATCGTTGTGTTTGTAGCGGAAAATATTACGACGGTCTAAGAGGCCAATCTCCAGCCCATAAAGTAGAAATATTTTTACTGTTGCCAGTGTACGCGACAGAAAAGCAGGCTCTTGCTCAGAAGTAAAGCTCGGCAATGCACCAGATTCCGAGATGCGTAGGTAGACGGAGTCTTGCTTCAGAAGACAAGAATTGATTGGCCGAAGCGCCTCGAACGCTTCATCCATCGATTCCACATCTTTCAATAGATGGTCAACATCGGCAACGAGACTTGGTCGCACTAATCTTTCTACATACTGAAGAGGTGCGCGCGTATTAATCAAAGAAATTTGGTCAGACAGGACAAGAACTTCCGCACCGAGCTGTCGAGGATCTAATCCCGGGAGTTCGACATACACAAGGTAGTCCTTTGGATACGATTCAAACTCCGCTTCGAGGCGTCTTTCAAGTTCGGCGCGTATGAGAGCGGGCATTGCTAGGGTTTGATCACATGCCTTATGGAATAAATCTCCCTGTATTTCAGAAACTACATCTTTTACGTCGTCGATCGACCACATGTCACTCCACGGCTGGGATTGGAGTAGCACGTCGCAGAATTGAGCGGTCGCACTGTCGGGTATTTCAATATGGGAAGGTGACGTGATTTTCCACCTGTGCAGATAGCTTCTGAGTGCCTTTCGCTGTTGAGTCGTCAGTGCGGTCATGCAAACCCCCCGGCAATTTCCGTGAATTCAGGCATCCCGCATTCTTAAGCGATATGAACCCAAGTCGATGGGCTAGCGTGGATTGATTGAAGGCGTCCGCTATCACGCTGATGACCTGCTGCGACAATCATGCGATTCAAGACGGTTCGCCAACTCGCCTGGGATTATCTTTGCGTGTTGACTGCGGTGCCTCGTAGCGACCCCAGAGAGTTGGTGGGGAGGGGTTTCAGCTTGCAATCAAGCCAAGCGCAGCAGCTCCCTCGGTCGGCACCGTTGAGAATCTCACAGACTCATCCCCGCTCCCCGCTGCCGCAGCCATTCCTTCCGCTCCCGGTAGTCCGGTATCACCTTGTCCACCTCGTTCCAGAAGAGTTCGGTGTGATCGCGATGGTGCATGTGGCATAGCTCGTGGACGACGATGTAGTCCGCGATCTTGGGCGGTGCCATCAGGCACTTCCAATGGAAGTGCAGTGCGCCACGCGACAGGCTGCTGGCCCAGCGGTAGCCCAGCTCCTTCACCTGTAGTGGGCCGGGCTGCACACCTACGCGCGGCGCGAAGTGCTTGATGCGCTGGGCCAGGCGCGCAGTGCCTCTGGCGACGTAAAAGTCGCGGAACGCGTCCTGCGCTGCCGTCTTGCCGCCCTGCTCCACGACAGTGCGCAGCAGGCAGAAGCGACCGTCCTTCAGCTGCAGAGGCTCGTCCTGTTCCGTCACCAGCAGCAAGCGGTAGGCGCTTCCCAGGTAGAGGAAACTCTCACCGTTCACCCACTCGCGTACGACGCGCGTGGCGTTCAGGTCGCGCCATTCCGCCAAGTTCCGGTAGATCCAATGCCGACGGCTCAGCACGGTTTCGTCCACTTGCTCGGGCGTCATGCGCGCAGGCGGGCGCACGGTGACGCAGCCGTCGCGCTCGATCACGATGTCAGTGGTTTGCCGTGCCGTACCGGGTATCAGCCGGTATTCGATGTCTTTCACCTTGCGCACGATGGTCGGGGCCTCAGCCTGCATCGCTCGTAGCCTTCAATAGGTGGTCGTGGCGGTTCTTCGCCAGCTTCATCACTTCAACAGCCACGCGCTCACGCTGTACCAGCATGGAGTCCAAGCCGGCGCGCGCGATGGCGGCCTTGATCTCGCCGCGCAGGCGCTTCTGTTTGTCCGCGCTCTGCCAGAAGTCGATGCTGCCGATGGTGTCCTGCAGCAGTTCCACCAACGTGACCATCAATGCCTTGAAGGTTGGCAGGTCCGTCGATGGCATGCCGGTACTGCCATAGGCCACGTCGGCCAAGTGTTCGTAGAAGGTGCTTGCCTCGGTACCAAGTCCGTCCATGCCTTGCTTGCGGCCGGCCATTGCTTCGGTGCGCAGTTCCTCCAGCTTCTCCACCAGAAGGTCCCACGCGTCATGGTGGCGTTCAATCAGCGCATCCACCTTGTCGGACAGCTTCTTGTAGAACGCCGGGTCTTCGTCGTGGTGCACGGTGCAGTGCTTGCGGATGGCATGTTCCATCTCACTGGCCTTGGCCTCGTCGTTGCCGTCGGCGTGCTGCTGCAGCCGCTGCAGGAAGTCCTCGGCCAACAATTCCACCGGTGGCACCTTGGGATTGATGCCGAGGCTGACCAGGTGCTCGTTGATCAGCGCCTTCACCTTCTCGCCTGCATCGCCCAATTGCAGGCTCTCATCCTTGTAGCGCTCCTTGGCCACTTGCAGGATGTAGCCAAAGCGCTTGGCCGGCACCCGAAAGCCTTGCGCCGAAGCATGCGGCAGGATGATGTCCAGGCTCAACAGGAACTTCTTCAGATACACCTCGAAGTCGGCCCGGTAGCGCTCGTCGGCAAGGGCCTTCACCGCTGCGTGCACCACGGCAGCATCCTGTCGAAGGTCGCCAAACTTGCCGGTGACGAAGGCCTCGATGCCGGTCACGCTGCGGGCAGTGAAGTGCTGCAGCAGTCGGTGGTAGCGCTCCTCCAGCACCGGCAGTTCGGTGGTGATGCTCTTCAGCCCGTCGTGCAATTCCTGAAGCTCTTCGCTGGCGGTGTACAGACTCAACGCCTCGGTCAGGTGGTTGGCCAGGCCGATGTAGTCCACGATGTAGCCGCGCTGCTTGCCACGCTTCACTCGGTTGGTGCGGGCGATGGCTTGCAGCAGCGTGTGCTCGCGCAGCCGCTTGTCGATGTACATCACCTGCTCGATCGGCGCGTCAAAGCCGGTCAGCAGCATGTCGCAGACGATCAGGAATGCGATGCCCGTATTCGACTTGTCCGGGTCGTCGAGGTCAAAAGCCTTGCAGAAGTTCTCCACCGCGTTCAGCCTTGCGGACTGCTTGCGGGCGTGCGTGATGTATGCCGCCTCGTTGGTGCCATCAGACGACACCACCACTGCCGTCTTCAGGAATGCAAGTCGGCGGAGCAATTCGCCGTCCGGCCGGGTCTTGGCCCGTTCGGCCGCCAGTCTCTCGCCGATGGCTGAATCGATGCCCTCCTGGTACCGCACGCAGGCCAGCTTGGAGTGGCACACCACCTGTGCCTTGAAGCCGTTGGGAAGGATGTTGTCCACGTAGTGCCGCACGAGGTCGCGCGCAATGGCATTGATGCGCGCCTGGGCCTCCAGAATGTCGCCGGTTGCGCCGTACTTCTTGCGGATGGCCGCCAGCTCTTCCTCGCTGCGGTCGCGAAACAAGTCCTCGAACTTCTCGTCGAAGGCGTGCTTCTCGTTCAGTGCACTGTCGGCCGTGCGGCCTTCGTACAAGATCTGCAACGTGGCGCCGTCGTTCACCGCGTCCAACAGCTTGTAGGTGTCGATGTACTCGCCGAATCGCTTGTGCGTCTTGCGCTCACCGTGGCGATCGGTGATCAGCGGCGTGCCCGTGAAGGCCAGGCGCGTGGCGTTGGGAAAGGCTTCGAACAGGTTCTCGCCCAGGTCCGAGCCCTGGGTGCGATGGGCTTCGTCGATCAGCAGCACGATGCGCTCGCTGGTGTTCACCACGCCGAAGGTTTTGCCCGCCGGCATGGCTCGATAGGTGCCCAGCGCTTCGGCCACCGCGTTGCTGAGCACCTGTTCACGCTCCTGGAACTTGTGGACCATCACCATGTTGATGTCCGAGCTGTCTGTGGCCAGGTGCCGCCGCAGATCTTGCGTGCTGCCGATCACGTTGACTCGCCCGCCGATCAGCGTGGCAGTCTGGCCGAGTTGTTCCTCCAGATCCTGTCGGTCGTTGACGAGCACGATCTTGAAATCGCTCAGGTCGATGCTGGCGCGCAGCATGCGGGCCACGAACACCATGGTGAGCGACTTGCCCGACCCCTGTGTGTGCCATACGACGCCGCTGCGCTCGGTCGCCGAGTGCCCGGTGCGCAGTCGGCGCACGATCTTGCCCGCAGCGCGGAACTGCTGGTAGCGGCATACCACCTTCACCCTCGTGCCGGCGTCGGTGTCCATGAAGACGGTGCAGGTTCTCGCAATCTGCAGCAGGTTGGCCGGCACCAGCATGCCCGCCACCAGCTGTTGTTGCGGGTTCATGCCGGCCCGGGCACCATCGTCGGCGGGGTACAGCGTCTTCCAGGCGTAGAAGTGCTCCTCGCCGGAGCTGATGCTGCCGTAGTCCGCTTCCAGCCCGCTGGTGCGCACCAGCAGCAGGTTGCTGTGAAAGAGCCGGGGCTCGCCCTCTCTCAGGCCTGCAGCTTCCGTCTCGGCGCGGCGGCGCATATAGCGCTGCAACTGCACGAAGGCTTCCTGCATGGGGTTGGCGCAGGTGGCCGAACCTTTCTTGCACTCCACCACCACCAAGGGAATGCCGTTCACGAACAGCACGATGTCCGGCACGATGAACTCGCGCACGCAGCCTGGCGTGGCAATTCGGAACTGATTGATCGCGTGGAAGCGATTGCGCTCAGGGTGCTGGAAGTCGATGAGCTTCACCACCGGGTCCACCTCGTCGGTGGCTTCGTTCACGTCGACCTGCGCCTTCAGCAGCAGATCGTGCACGGCCTGGTTGGCCTCCAGCAGCGTGCGTTGGGGCTGACGGAAGAGCTGCGACTCCAGGTCGTCGAGCTGGCGCTCGGTGAGCCAGGGCGCGCCGTCGGGCAAGGTGTTGAGGGCGCGCACGGCGTCGCGGAACACGCCGGGCAGCCACCAAGGCCGGAAGCTCGGGCGCTGGCTGGGCGCTGCGTCCTGCGGCAGCTGCGGGCCCTGATCGATGACGGTCCAGCCCTGCGCAGCCAGCTGCGCCAGGAAGGGCTGCTCGACCTCGGTGTACTCGCTCATCCGGCAACGGTCCGCGGCAGGCCCTGGTGGTTCTGCGCATGGCGCAGGAGCCTGTCCAGCGCGATGCGGACGGCACGTTCATCGAACAGCCGAACTTTGCGTTCGGCACCACCCTCATGGGGCCAGTGCGCCAAACCGTCGCGCACTGCCCCAACCGTAGGCTCCACGTCGCCGCGCGCCAACAGCCAGTCGACCGTGGCCAGCAGCTCCATGCCATAGGGCGATTCGAAACCGTCGATCAGTGCCGACGTCTCTTCCAGCGCGCGCAAGTAGGGCTGAGCCTCGCTGCGCAGGTAAGCCTGAACCAGCGGCGCACGCTGTTCGTTGAACCACACGACATCGAACGGCCTGGCATCGCCCATGCGTTTCTCGCTACCCAGGTAGCTGCCGTCCAGCTTGTCCAGAAGCTTGGTCAAACCATGCGCGTAGGGGCCGAACTTGTTCGCCTCGAATCGCAGCTTCAATGGGTTGTTGCCGGACRCATCTCTGTCCAGTGCGCGGTCGAGGAACCAAGCCAGCTTCTGCACTTCAAGCAGGCTGCACTCGAAACCCATCACCCAGTAGCGGCGCACCAGCTCGGCAATCAACGCTCGCGCGGCGGTCAACTCCTCCACGCCGTGACGCTTGGCGACGTTCTGGTACGTGCGTGTCGGCTCGAAGACGGTGATCTCGACGTCCAGGTCGTTCAGGGCTTGCTCGATCTGATCCCGCACCAGGAGCCAATCCAGGTCGCCATGGCCGGCGCCCAGCGGCGGGATGGCGATGGAACTCACCTGGTTCTCCACCAGGAAGCGACGCAGGTCCTGGAGCCCTTCGACAATCCATTCCAGCCGCGAGTTGCCGCGCCAGTCCCGCTTGGTCGGGAAGTTGACGATCCATCGCGGCCCGTCGAGTTCGCGCGGTTCGGTCACGAACATCTGCCCGGTGTGCACATCGCCGGCCTTGCAGGCTTGTGCGTACAGCCGGAAGTTTTCCGCGAACCGTTCCTTGAACATCAAGGCGATGCCCTTGCCCATGATGCCCACGGTGTTGACCGTGTTCACGAGGGCCTGGGCCTTGGATTCCAGCAGATTGCCTTGGGTGTAGTGGATCATCAGAGGTACCAGCTGGGCCGCGCTGCCACCTGCAGCTGCACCTGGGCCGTCGCCACGGCCTGTTCGACCTCGATTTTGACGCCCTCGTCGAAGCAGACAACCCCCGACAACCCCTGCAGCGGGCAATGCCGGTGGATCAGGGCCTCGGCTTGATAGCGGGCGAACTTGGCCGGATCCTCCGGATCCCGCTTGAAGTCGCGTGCTTGCAGGATGGGCCAGTCGATGCGGTCGAGTTGCGCAGGGTCACGGTAGTAGTTCACCAGCGGGTTGTTGGCATGGCTGTCGGTGAACAGCACCGTCAGGCCCGACTCCACCAGTCGACGCAGGCTGGCCACCAATATTAGGATGTCGGGCTTGGCATGCCGGGGCACGCCGTTCCAGCCCGTGTTGATGTTGTGCATCATCACCGAGAAGGGGGTGAAGTAGAAGGGCACGTAGTCGTTCAAGACGCCGCCCGGCTCGACAGCCACCGGCCAGTGGGCACGCTTGCCGATCAACTCCTGATTGCCGATGCTCACCCACTGATCCGAGCGCGTGGCGCTGTTGCCACAATGCAGGCCGTGCTGCAGCACCCAGGGCAGGTTCGCGCGATGGATGATGCGGAAGACCAGTGCACGCTCGGGGTTCAGCAGCTTGGCGTAGTCGTCGGCCATCGGCGATGACTTTCAGCTGGTCTGGACAGGCACTTTGCCGGTCAGCAGATCTTGCATCAGGCCTTGTTTCATTTGGCGAAGTTTGTCGAGCACATTGTTGTCGGCGCGAAGTCGTGCCGTTGCAGCCAGCAGTGCCGACGCAATGCGCCGTTGCTCTTCGAGGGTTGGCGGCAGATACATCCAAAGCGTACGAATGTCTCCCACTCGAACATGACCCACTGTTGAGCCGCCTGAAATCAGATCAAGCCTGTTTTGGATCGCGTTGGACTGAAGAGCGAACAAAAGGAAGCCACCGTCGATTTTCCGAGAGTCGGGCCTGTACAGCATCATTCGCTGACCCAGACAAGCAGTGGGATGCCGGTCGGGAATCATGCAAACCTCTCCGACGGGCGCCTCTCGGGTGATCACGATGTCCCCGGCCGTCGGTTTGCCTCTGGCAGTCCAGAGTTCGTATGACTTGGCATCGGTGAATACGAGGGCGTCGTCGACGAACTCACCGTCGCGAACGTTTGGAGTCCGGATTACCGGGTAACCACTTGGCGTCTCTGGTGGGGTGCGGTTCTTGCAATCAATGACGCGCTCGCAAACCGCTTCACAGGTGGTGACTTGCCATTCCTTCGGAACTGGTCCGAGCTTCGACTCGACGTAAAGCTCAGGGGCTTCGTCCTTTGAGGGCCGCAGTTCCCCGCTTGGAAGCAAACCGCGCTCGAACAAGTCGCGCATCAGCCCGGCCTTGATCTGTTGGTGCTTATCGATCAGCGCTTCGGTGGCTTCGATGGCGTTGTCGAGGCTGGTGAGAATGGCGGCGATGCGTTGCTGCTCGACCAACGGTGCCAGCCATATCGGCGTCTCGGCAATCGTTCGAGTCGAGAGTCCGTAGCGCGTAGAGCCGGTTGCTCGCTGTGCGAAGTAGGCGGCAGTCTGCGGCAGCGACAGTTGCTTCGCCAAGTAGACGGGGACAACCGAGAGCTCTTTGGGACGCAGCTGAGCCAAGTGATAGGCACACACCAGATTCTCGACCTCATCCGTCGCGACCGCGGGTATCCCGATATCGTCGGGCGTCTCCGAATCCTTGGTGATCATCACGTCGCCACGGCGCACGCCGAAGCGTTCGATTTCGGCGGGGGTCGCCGTCGCCTCCATGAACGGGAGCTCCGCACGGATGTAGTCGTTGCTGTACACGTCCATGTAGTTGCAAAGCTTGACTGGTGTCTCGCCTGCCACAGCCTTCTTATCGACATTGCTCACCCGGATGTCAGCGACCTCGCGAAGCCGAACGGTTCTCCAGTTAGGCATATCCCAGCCCCGACAGAAAGTGTGTGAACTCCGTCGTCGCACTGGCGCGCGCCTGCTCAAGGTGTGCCGCCGTCACGGCGTACTTGTCCCACAGGTTCTCTATCGCCGCCGCGCCAGCCCGCCGATCTGCGCGCAGATACTGCCCGTAGGTTTCCATTAGCACAAGCTGCAAACGCTGCAGGATCACCTGCTGCGCCTCGCCATCGCCGATGCGCTGCCGTGCTTGCGCCACCAGCTCATCGCGGTTCTTCTCGGTGCTCTTGATGCGCGCCTTCAGCCCCTTGGCTTCTTCCTCCAGCCCCTTGTGCCGTGCCAGCAGCGCATCCAGCCGGTCGGCCTCGGCCAGGTGGGCCTTCCAGTCTCCGAAACTCGCGTCCTTCTTCGCCAGCTTGGCCTGTCCCTTGGCTTCCTTGAGTTGGGCCTTCATGTCCTTCACCTGATCGGGCGGCAGCGCGCCGGTGCCATCGGCGTCCTCGAAGTCCTCCTCACCCGCCGCGGCGAACAGTGCCTGAAGCTCGGCCAGGCGGGCGTGGTGTTGCTCCAGCTCGGCCAGCACCTGCGGGAACTGGCTTTGCAGGATGTCCTGGTCGGGGATCAGTTCAGCGCCCCAGCCGCTGGCGGCGATGGACTTGAAGTCCGCCGAGAGCTGCTTGTAGAAGTTGGCGAAGGCGCCGCGCACCTGGTAGCGCGTCAGCAGGTGCTGGCCACCGAACATGCGCTCGATGCTGTCCAGCAGCGTCGCACGCACGGCGTACACGTTGCGGGGCGCGCCCTGCTGGTTGGCGGGGTCCGGCGCCAGCGCGTCGATCACCGGCAGGTGCTGCTGCCACCAAGCTTGAAGCTGGGCCATGAATTCTGCGTGCCGCTGTTGTACGCCGGGGTGCTGCGCCACGTGCGGGGCGATGGCGCGCTTGTCGGCCAGCGCGTGGCCGAAGTCCGCATAGCGAGCGGCATCCGCACCGATTCGCGGCACGAAGCAGCTTTCACGCAGCCCGGGGTAGTTGTTCCAGAAGTGCGCCAGCGTCTCGATCTCCACCACCGGCACACCGCCCTGCAGGTGCGCGCGCACGTCGTGCGGCTCGGGCGGTGGTGCGTTGTCCACGTAGCGGCGGATGTTGCAGTTGTAGTCCTCGGCCGCGATCTCCGAGTAGGGTACGCGGCGGGCATAGGCCGACACGTCCTCCCCGGCGCGGTAGACGTGCACGATCTTGTCGATGTCCTCCGGCCGCAGGTGGTTCTGGGCCTTGCCTTCGCGGTATTCGCGGTCGGCATTGATGAACAGGGCATGCTCGCGCGTTGAGCTGCCAGCCTTGCTCAGCACAAGAATGCAGGCGGGAATCCCGGTGCCGTAGAACAGATTGGCGGGCAGGCCGATCACGGCTTCCAGCACGCGGCGCTCGATGAACTGGCGGCGTACCTCGCGCTCCTCGCCGCCGCGGAACAGCACGCCGTGCGGCATCACGGTGGCCAGCTTGCCGTCGGCCTTCAGCACGGCCAGCATGTGCTGCACGAACATCAGGTCGGCCTTCTTGCCCTTCTCGGGCAACCACACCGGGAAGCGACCGGGGAACTTGATGTCTTTCTTGATGTAGTTCTGGCTGAAGGGCGGATTCGCCAGCACGCGGTCGAAGCGCTTCAGTTGGCCGTCTTCGTCCTGGTGCTGCGGTTCGCGCAGCGTGTCCTGCTGGCGGATGTCGGCATCCGGGATGCCGTGCAGCAGCATGTTCATCTTGCAAATCGACCAAGTGGTTCCCATCTTTTCTTGCCCGAACAGCGACGCATTGGTCGCGTTGCGGCCGTGCTCGCGCAGGTAGTCGCGGACCTGGATCAGCATACCGCCGGAGCCGCAGGTGGGGTCGTAGATGCGCATGTTCTCCTGCGGATCGCACACCTCCACGCACACGCGCACCACCTCGGCGGGGGTGTAAAACTCGCCCGCTTTCTTGCCGGCTTGGTCGGCGAAGTCCTTCAGCAGGTACTCGTAGGCAGCGCCCAGCAGGTCGGGGAACTCGAAGTCCTCGTCTTTCAGCGGGATCTTGTCGAAGTTCTGGATGAAGTTGACCAGTGTGTCGTCGTCCAGTGTGGTGGAGCCGATCTTCTTGTTGAAGTTGATCGTGCCCTTGAGCACGTCCTGCAACGCGTCGGTGTTGGCGTCTTCCAGTGCCTCCAGCGCCTTGTTGAGCATGGAGCCGACGTTCTCCTTGATGTGCTTCAGTGCAGGGTGGCGCGCGCCGGTCTCTGGATCGGTCCAGGGCGTGTTCCAGCGGGCGCGCGGGGGCACGTAAAAATACTGGCCGGCGTATTGGTCGGGGTCTTCGAGGTTCGCTTCGACGGCGGCAGGCGAGAGGCCGTCGCGCTTGCCCTCGGCTTGGATCTGGGCCTGGCGCTGTTCGAACAGGTCGCTGGCGCGCTTCAGGAACAGCATGCCGAAGACATACTCCTTGTACTCGCTGGCGTCCATGTTGCCGCGCAGGTCGTCGCAAGCGGTGAGCAGCAACTGCTCCAGGCGGGTCAGGGTGAGGCGTTGATGCGGCATGGGCGTGAGGAAGTCTGTGCAATGACCTTTTGGGCGTCGATTGTCGCAGCGGCTCATCGGTCGCATACCGAACGTTGCCGAGAGGGAGAATGCACGTCGAATCCTAGAGCGCGATCCCCATCGCCCACTGCTTCATGAGCGACATCAAACTCTTCCGCATTCAATCCGGCCAAGCCACCGAGCTGCAAGGCGATGCCTCGGACCTGGAGAAACCGCTGCAGAGCCTGATCGAGGCCAACCTTGATGTGCTGCTCGGCATCCGCTTCCTCGCAACGGAGTACTCGACCGGCAAGACCCACGGAGGTCGCATCGACACGCTGGGGCTGGACGAGAACAACTGCCCGGTGATCCTCGAATACAAGCGTTCGGTGGGCGAGAACGTCATCAACCAGGGCTTGTTCTATCTCGACTGGCTGATGGACCACCAGGCCGAGTTCAAGCTGCGGGTGATGGAGAAATTCGACAAGGCTGCGGCCGATGCCATCGACTGGAGCGCCCCGCGCCTGGTGTGCATCGCCGCCGACTTCACGAAGTACGACGGCCATGCGGTGCAGCAGATCAATCGCAACATCGAGCTGATCCGCTATCGCCGATTTGGTGACGAGCTCCTGCTCTTCGAGCTGGCCAATGCATCGTCGGCCGCGACATCGAAGGCGGCGGCCGCCAGAGCCGTCAAGCTTGCGAAGGATCCGAAGGAGCCAGGGACGGAGAGGCCAGTCGGTCCCGACAAGCCCTATGCGGAGGTCGTGCAGTTGCTGCCTCAACCACTGACGGACTTGCTGGCCTCGCTGGAGGACTACACCTTGTCGCTGGGCGACGATGTCCAGCGCAAGGAGCTGCGGCTGTACGTGGCATTCAAGCGGCTGAAGAATTTTGCGACGCTGGTTCCGCAGCGGGCACGCCTGCTGCTGTACCTGCACCTGGACCCGGCGAAAGTGATCCAGGCACTGCCCACGGCCAAGGACTTTTCGCAGAAGGGTCACTGGGGAACAGGTGACGTCGAAATCTCTCTGGCCACGCTTGCCGATCTGGAGGCCGCCAAGCCGTTCATCGCTGAAGCCTACGAAGGGCGTTCCCATGCCAAGCCCGCTTCGTGAAAGCTGAGAGGCGAAGCGTCGATGGCGTGCTGAACTGACGCTTCTGCGCCCCTGGTGTCAACCCCCCAGACCCGGCCTCCGCCACCCCGTAAAATCCGACGTTTTTCCGTTCGCACCTTGACTGGCAGTTTGGCGCTCCCTCCGCGCCGCACCCCTCTTTCCGGCTCCGGCCTGATCCGCCTGCTGGCGACGCTGAGCGACACCCACGTCCCGGCCCCGAAGGACAGCTTCTCCGACGGGCTGTGCCGGTGGTTCGACTGGACCGACGCGATCTCGTTGTCGTCGGCGCTCGATGGCCCGCAGGACGTACCCGCCGAGGCGCCTTCCCAGCGCACGGCCGCGACCGCGGCCGACCGCGAATGCCGCCGCGTGCGCGACACCCTGACCAAGCTCGCCGTGCCGGACCCGACCACCGACGATTTCCCGCCGCACCGCCAGCGCTACCTCGGCTGGCAGCAGGCGATGGACACCCAGATCACCCCGCTGCGCCGCAAGCTGCGCGCCTCGCTGTCGGCGGCCTCGCCCGCACTCGCGCGGCTGGCCGCCGTCGACGCGGTGATGGAGAAGGTCATCGGTGCCCGCGAACGCACGCTGCTGTCGACGGTACCGGCCTGGCTCGAACAGCACTTCGAGCGCGTGC
Source organism: Rhizobacter sp. P2_H3 (assembly GCF_056403355.1). Lineage (NCBI taxonomy): Bacteria > Pseudomonadati > Pseudomonadota > Betaproteobacteria > Burkholderiales > Sphaerotilaceae > Rhizobacter > Rhizobacter sp. P2_H3. Next base: position 69,911 of record NZ_JBFUFQ010000006.1, read on the forward strand.
GCAGCGCGGCCCCTGAAGACCAGCCCGACCGCTGGCGCACCCCCTTCTGCCAGGACATGCGCGAGGTGCTCCTCGCCGAACTGGACCTCCGAATGCAACCGGTCGAAGGGCTGCTCGACGCCCTTCGCGGGTCACCCCCTGACCAACCATGACCAGATTCCTCCCTCACGCCGTGTTCGCCACCGGCCTGGCCGCCCTCGGCTGGGTCGGCGCGGGCTACCTCGGCTCCCACCCGCTGGCACTCGCCATCACCGCGCTCATCGCGGCGTTCTACCTGATGGGCGCGCTCGAACTGCACCGCTTCCGGCAGGCCACCGCCGCGCTGGCCCGGGCCGTTGCCGGCCTCGCCGATCCGCTGCCCGCGCTGCGCCCCTGGCTCGACAGCGTGCCCGCGTCGCTGCAGAACGCCGTGCGCCGCCGCATCGAAGGCGAGTCCACCGGCTTCCCCGGCCCGGCCCTCGCGCCCTACCTCGCCGGCCTGCTGGTCCTGCTGGGCATGCTCGGCACCTTCGTCGGCATGGTGTTCACGCTGCGCGGCACCGGCATGGCGCTCGACACCTCGACCGACCTGCAAGCCGTCCGCGCCTCGCTGGTGGCGCCGGTGCAAGGCCTCGGCCTCGCGTTCGGCACCTCGATCGCCGGTGTCGCCACCTCGGCCGCACTCGGCCTGCTGTCGGCGCTGGCGCGGCGCGAGCGCGTGCAGGCACTGCAGGCGCTCGACGCGAAGATCGCCACCACGCTGCGCCCCTTCTCGGTGGTGCACCAGCGCGAAGAATCGCTGAAGCTGATGCAGCGCCAGGTCGAGCAGATGCCCGCGCTGGTCGACGGCCTGCACGCCGTGATGCAGGCGATGGAGCGGCAGGCCGAGGCGACGAACGCCCGCCTGCTGGCCAGCCAGGAGCGCTTCCACGGCACGGCCGAGGCAGCCTTCATGGCGCTCGCCTCGTCGGTCGATCGCACGCTGAAGGAGAGCCTCGCCGAGAGCGCCCGCCTGGCCGGCGCAACGATCGGCCCGGCCGTCGAGGCCACGATGGCCGGTGTCGCGCGCGAGACCGCCTCGCTGCACGCGACGCTCGGCAAGTCCTGGCAATCGTCGCTCGATGGCTTTGCGCAGGCCTTCGAGCAGCGTTCGACGGCGCTGCTGGGAACGGTGGCGCAGTCGCATGCCGACCTGCAGTCGGCGTCTGCATTGCAAGAGCAGGAACGCCTGGCCGCGATGGCGGACAGCCTTGAATCGATGGCCGCTTCGCTGCGGCACGAATGGCAGCAGGCGGGCTCGCAAAGCCTCGCGCAGCAGCAGCAGGTCTGCGAGACGATGGAGCGCACCGCCCGCGACATCACGGCCCAGGCCGCATCGCAATCGAAGGCGACTACCGCCGAGATCGCGCGCCTGCTGCAGGCCGCGTCCGAAGCCCCGCGTGCCGCGGCCGAGGTGATCGTCGAGCTGCGTCAGAAACTCTCCGACAGCATGGCGCGCGACAACACGCTGCTCGACGAGCGCGCCCGGATCCTCGGCACGCTCGGTGCCCTGCTCGACACCGTGCAGCAGGCCGCCACCGAGCAACGCGGCGCGATCGATGCGCTGGTCGGTTCGTCGGCGGCGCTGCTCGAGCGCGTCGGCACCCGCTTCGGCGAACAGGTGGATGCACAGACCGACAGGCTCGCCGCGGTGGCCGCGCAGGTCACCGGCAGCGCGGTCGAGGTCGCGAGCCTCGGCGATGCGTTCGGCGTGGCGGTCGAGCTGTTCGGCCAGTCGAATGACAAGCTGGTGAACCAGCTGCAGCGCATCGACAGCGCGCTCGGCAAGTCGCTGGCGCGCAGCGATGAGCAGCTCGCCTACTACGTGGCCCAGGCGCGCGAGGTCATCGACCTGAGCCTGCTGTCGCAGAAGCAGATCATCGAGGACCTGCAGCGGCTCTCCGGCAAGGCGGCGCTTGCGTCGACTCCAGCGGCCCCAGCGACGGCGGCGGTGCGCTGATGGACGAGATCGACGCGGGCCTGGAATCGACGACGCCGGTGTGGGCCGTCTTCGGCGACCTGATGGCCGGCCTGCTGGGCGCCTTCGTGCTGATCCTGCTGTGCGCGATCGGCGCGCAGCTGGAGCTGGCGAGCCGGCTCGAGAACGAGGTGAAGCAGCACCAGCTCGAAGAGCAGCGGCGCCAGGCGCTGGAGCGCGCGCTGGCCGCACCGCTCGCCGCGGGCCGCGTGACGCTGGACCACGGCCGCATCGGCATCAGCGGCAGCGTGCTGTTCGCCTTCAATTCGGCCGACCTGCAGCCCGAAGGCCGGCAACTGCTGACGAGCCTGGCCGCGCCGCTCGCCGCCTACCTGCGCTCGCGCGACGAGGTGCTGATGATCAGCGGCTTCACCGACGACCGCCAGGTGCGCGGCGGCAACCGGCAGTTCGCCGACAACTGGGAGCTGTCGGCCCAGCGCGCGCTGACGGTGACGCGCACGCTGATCGAGGAGGGCGTGCCGTCGGCATCGGTCTTCGCGGCGGCCTTCGGCGCGGAGCAGCCGGTGGCGTCGAACGCCGATGCCGACGGCCGCTCGCGCAACCGGCGCGTCGAGATGGCACCCACGCCCCGACCCTCGCGTGCCGCATCGGCACCGTCGCATGGTTGAAGCAGCGATCCAGGCGCTGCGCGAGCGCGGAGCGCCGCACGTCGATCCGGTCCGCTTCCGCCTCATCGAGTCGCTGGCCCGCCGCGCGGCGAGCCACGAGGGCGCGGCCCGGCGCGTGCTCGACGACCGGCTCGCCGTGCTGCTCTCGGCATGCGGCCAGGCGCTGGACCGGGCGGGATCGCAGGGCGAGCGCCCTCCAACGCCCTCCGAAGCCGGCCCGGTGCCGCGCGGCCCGCTGGCCGATCTCGTGGCAGGTCTGGCACGGCAGGCGCCGATCCAGCCGACGGCGCAGGCCCCCGCTGCAGCCGTCGAACTGGACACCCTGCCATTCTTCCGGCGCACCTGGTCACGCCTGAGCGCCGAACAACGCCTGGCGCAGTCGCAGGCCGCCCTGCCGGACAACGCCGGCCCGCTGAACTCGCACCACCTCGTGCATCGCTCGCTGACGCTGATGCGCGACCTGTCGCCGGGCTACTTCGACCGATTCGTGGCCCATGTCGATGCCTTGCTGAGCCTGCAACAGGGCCACAAGGGGTGATCCGTGCCGGAAGGCGCATCCCCAAGCTTGTGGATGCCGGCGTGGGTGGAACTGCGGTTGTCGCTGGTTCTGCAGCAGGGCTATAACCTTCTCATCGCAACGAGCGCACGCCACCCCGCGTGCCGCGACGCAGGGAGCCGACGTGAGCGACGAGCCGACCGCACAGGACTGGCGCCAGCCGTTTCGGCGCCTGGCCGTCGGTGCCGCGCTGGCGCTGGTCGTGGTGGCGGGCTTCCTCGCGTTCTCGCTGTGGACCAGCCACCAGCGCTACCAGTCAGCGGCGGCCGACAACCTGCAGAACCTCACGCTGAACCTGGAGCGCTACCTCTTCACGCGCTTGCAGGCGGCCGACTTGGTGCTGCAGTCGGCGGCGCAGGAGTTCCGTCGCTTGAGCGGCCAGGGCCCGGTGCGCGCCGACCAGTTCACCGAGGTGCTGATCGGCTTGCAGCAGCGCCTGCCCGAGGCGCCGGCGTTGCGCGCGGCCGATGCGGACGGCCTCGTGAAGTTCGGTGCCGGCGCCGACGCGCAGCGGGCGCTCAGCGTCGCGCAGCGCCACTTCTTCAAACAGGCCGTCAATGTGCCGGGCCTGGTGCTCGGGCTGCCGCTCAAGTCGCGCATCACGTCGCGCTGGGTGCTGCCGATCGCACGCCAGCTGCGCGACAGCAGCGGCGCGCTGGCCGGCGTCGTGTACCTCAACATGGACCTCGACGAGCTGGGCGGCATCATGCGCTCGCTGCGGGTCGGCGAGCGCGGCGTGATCACCGTCTTCAACACCGACCGCGAGGTGCTGCTGCGCCTGCCGGAAATCCCGCTCGTGGCCGACGAGACGCCGGCGCGCCTGAGCTCGCCGGAGACGCAGCAGGCCGTGGCGAGCGCGCAGGCGGCGGGCGGCTTCGAGACCCGCAGCACGATCGACGGGCAGATGCGCACCGTGATGTACCGGCAGCTCGGGCGCTACCCGGCCTACGTGCTGATCGGGCTCGAGCAGGGCGAGCTGATGGCCCCATGGCGGCGCGAGCTGACCATCTCCGCGGCCTTCTGGCTGTGCTTGGTGGCCGGCATCGCCGTGCTGCTGGGCACGCAGTACCGGGCTGCGCGACACCGCGCGGCGGTGCTGTGCGAACTGGAGGCGGCGCGCGCGCGGGCCGAAGCGGCCAGCCGCTCCAAGTCGATGTTCCTCGCGAACATGAGCCACGAGATCCGCACGCCGCTCAACGGCGTGCTCGGCTTCGCGCAGATCGGGTACCGCGACCTCACGTCATCGCCCGAGGTGCGCAGCCGTTTCGGGCGCATCCTCGAATCCGGCAAGCTGCTGCAGGGCATCCTGAACGACGTGCTCGACATGTCGAAGATCGAGGCCGGCAAGCTGCTGCTCGACGAGTCGCTCACGCCGCTGCGGCCGATCGCGCAGCGCGCGGTCGACCTGGTGCGCCAGGCGGCCGCCGACAAGGGTGTCGGGCTGCACCTGCTGGTCGATGAGCGCGTGCCCGCGCAGATGCGGGTCGACGGCCTGCGGCTCGGGCAGGTGTTGCTGAACCTGCTGTCGAATGCGGTGAAGTTCACCGATGCGGGCGAGGTCTCGCTGAGCCTGCAGGTGGACCATGGCGAGCTGCTGGTCGAGGTCAGCGACAGCGGCGTCGGCATGTCGGCCGAGCAGGTGGGGCGGCTGTTCGTGTCGTTCGAGCAGGCGGATCCGTCGACGACGCGGCGCTACGGCGGCACCGGGCTGGGTCTCGCGATCAGCAAGCGGCTGGTCGAGCTGATGAAGGGATCGATCCGGGTGTCGAGCCGCGCCGGAGAGGGCTCGGTGTTCTGCGTGCGCCTGCCGCTGGCGGGTGCGATGCCGGCCGGCCCGGGGTCGGCCGGGCGCGAGGCGGTGGCCGAGCGGGGCGAGGTGGACGATCCAGTGCGCGAGCCGGTGCGCGAGCGGCTGGCCGGCCTGCAGGTGCTGGTGGCCGAGGACAACATCGTCAACCAGATCGTGATCCAGAGCCTGCTCGAGAGCGAAGGCGCGCAGGCCGACATCGTCGGCGACGGGCACCTGGCGGTGGCTCGCGTCTCGACGCCGGGGGTGCGCTACGACGTGGTGCTGCTCGACGTGATGATGCCCGGCATCGACGGCTACGAGACCGCGCGGCGCATCCATGCGCTGTACCCGCAGCTGCCGATCATCGGCCAGACGGCGCATGCGCTGCCCGAGGAGCACGCGCACTGCATCGCCTCCGGCATGGTCGACCGCGTGACCAAGCCGATCGATGCGGACGAGCTGGTGCGGGTGGTGCTGCGGCATTGCGGCAGCCGGGTGACCTGAGCGCCGCCGGCCCGCCGAGGTGGCTCAGGTAGACGCGGCCCTGGTTGGGCGCGAACAGCACGCGGTGCGCCTTCAGGAAGGCATCGGTCGAATCTTTCCGGTGCGGGTGTGGCCGGCATGCTCGCCATCTGTCGTGCTGCCGGGCCATCTGTTCGCGCGATGGTAGCGGTGGTTGCCGGTGTCGCAGCCTCTAGAGTCGCGCGATCGTGCGCACCATTTCTTCTTTCCCTTGATTGACCGTTTCCAAGGCATGGAAGTCTTCACCCGCGTGGTGGAGCTGGGCAGCTTCTCGCGTGCCGGCCTGGCGCTGCGGATGCCGAAGGCGCGCGTGAGCGTCGTGATCCAAGCGCTGGAGGCGCACCTCGGCGTGCGCCTGCTCCACCGCACGACGCGGCGCCTCAGCCTGACCGACGAAGGCGCGCTGTACCACCAGCGCGCGCTCGCGATGCTCGGGCAGATGCGCGAACTTGAGGACGCGCTGCACGATCCGGCAGGCGCGCCGTGCGGGCGGCTGCGTGTCGACGTGCCGGCGGCGTTCGGGCGCCAGGTCGTCGCGCCGGCGCTGCCGGATTTCTTCCGCCGCTATCCCGAGGTGGTCGTCGAGCTCGGCAGCTCCGATCGCCCGGTCGACCTGCTGGCCGAGGGCTACGACTTCGTGGTGCGCGGCGGCGAGGTGCACGACGAGCGGCTGGTGGTCTGCCCGCTCGGCCGCCTGCCGGTCGTCACCTGTGCCGCGCCCGCCTACCTCGATGCCCACGGCACGCCGCACGGGCTCGACGATCTCATGCAGCACCGCTTCGTCAACTTCTACTCGCCGCGCGACGGCCACCTGTTCCCGTTCGACTTCCACCGCGGCGGCGAGCACCAGCAGCTGCACGGCGCGCACCGCGTGGCCTGCAACGATGCCGATACCTACATTGCCGCCGGCGTCGCCGGGCTGGGCCTGGTGCAGCTCCCGTGCACCCGCGCCGTCATCGACCACCTCGCGCACGGCCGCCTGGTGCCGGTGCTGGCCGACTGGAGTGCCGGCGGCCTGCCGCTCACGCTGCTGCAGGCGCGCCGGCCGTACCCGATGGCCAAGCTGCGGGCCTTCAGCGACTGGCTGGTGGCGCTGTTCCAGCGCGAGTTCGACGGCTTGCCGAGCCACCTCGACAGCGGGCTGCCGTCGCCGTGGCTCGCGATCTTCGAGCGGCCGCCGTTGCGCTGAGCCGGTTCAGGGCGGCAGCACCGGCAGCGGCGCGATGTCGCCGCCCGGCTCGGCCGGGATGTGCGCCACGTTCAGCACCATCGAGACCATCGCGAAGTAGCCGACCAGGCCGGTCAGCTCGACGGCACCGGCCTCGCCGAAGCGTTCCACGCTGCGCGCCCAGGTCGCCTCGCTGACGCCGTGCTGCGCCAGCAGCTCGGTGCAGAAGTCGTGCACCAGCGTCTCGTCGGCATCCATCGTGTCGGGGCGGCGGCCGTCGCGCAGCGCGTCGATCGTGGCCTGCGCCGTGCCGGCCTGCAGCGCGAGCGCGACGTGCACCTTCCATTCGAACTGCTGCCGCCAATGGCGGGCCACCAGCAGCGTCGCGAACTCGCTGACGCGCACCGGCAGCGAGGTTCCGAAGCGCAGGAAGGCGCCCAGCTTCTGCACGTGGGCAAGCAGCTCGGGGCTGCGCAGCAGCGCGATGAAGGGCCCCTTCACGGCCTTGCGCGGCCCGGCGATCAGTTCATCGGCGGCGGCGCGCTGGGCCGGGGTCATGGCATGGTCGGGCAGGGGTGGAAGTCGCATGGGGGCTCGCTTCAGGGGTGGACGGGGAGGGGGCGCGCGCGCGGCCGCAGCAGCACGGCCGCGCTGGCCAGCAGCGCCGCGGCGGCCGCGAGGCTGGGCCCGATGATGACCGATGACAGCGGGCCGGCCGGCACCGTCAGCGGCCCGACCAGCTGGCCGAGCGCGAAGGCCGCAGTCATCGTCGCGACGAGCCGCGCGGAGCCGTCGCCGGCCACGCGGCGCGCTTCCTGGAACCCGGCCATCGTGACGACCATGAAGGTGCCGCCGACGCAGGCGGCGCACACCAGCAGCGCGCCCAGCCCGGGCGCCAGCGCCGGTGCTGCCACGCCCACCGCCATCAGCACCAGGCCCCAGCCGAACACGCGGCGCGGGGCGACCGGCGTGAACCAGCGCATCGCCACCAGCGTCGAGACGGCGCCTGCCAGCCCGAACAGCGGCCAGGCCCAGCCGAACACCTGCGGATCCGGGAACAGCTGCCGGCCGAGCGCCGGCAGGAAGGTCGCCGGGATGATGTAGCCGTAGCCGAACAGGCCGTAGCAGGCGATCAGGATCCAGGCGTCGCGCGTGAAGACACCGGCGGGCGCGGCGGCCCGCGGCGCGGCGGCGGGCAGGCCGGCCGCATCGCCCAACGG
>NZ_JBFUFQ010000007.1:0-74588 GCF_056403355.1 Rhizobacter sp. P2_H3
GTCACCCGCAGCGGCCCCCAGGCATCGGCCCGCGGCGCGGCACCGCCGTCCGAGCGTCCCGTCTGCGTGCCGACCCACATCACCGCCAGCACGTGCAGCACGATCGACAGCGTCACGAACTGCGCGAGCGTCGCGCGCTCCTGGTCCGACACGCGCAAGCTGTCGGCCGGGTGAAGCGGGAGGACGGGCAAGGCACTCATCGCCCCCCGAGCATGCCATCATCGTGCGGTGGAAGCCGTCCCCGCCCGATTCGAGCACGCCAGCGACCGTGCGCAGTTCAAGCAGCCCGCGCACCGCGGCGGCATCGAGCTGTACCGGGCGCACATCGTGCGCTACGCATTCGAGCCGCACACGCACGAGGCCTACGGCTTCGGCGTGATCGATGCCGGCGTCGAGCGCTTCCGCTACCGCGGCAGCGAGCACCTGGCACCGCCGCAGTCGCTGGTGCTGATGAACCCCGACGTGCTGCACACCGGCCGCGCCGAGACCGCGCACGGCTGGCGCTACCGCATGGCGTACGTCGATGCCGCGCTGCTGCGCGAGGTGGCCGGCGAGGCCGACTGGTCGTTCGCCGAGCCGGTGCTGCAGCACGCGGCGAGCGCGCAGCGCGCGAGCCGGGCCCTGCAGGCGCTGTGGGCGGCCGATGCCCCACTGGCTTTCGATGGCGCGCTGCTCGACCTGCTGCAGGCGGTGCAGCCGCATGCACGCCGCGGCCCGCCCGAGCGCGCGCTCGAGGGCCACGCGCCGCTGCAACGCGCGATCGACCTGATGCACGACCGCCTGGCCGAGCCGCTGACGCTGGCCGACCTGGCGCAGGCGGCCGGGCTCAGCCCGTTCCATTTCCAGCGCTGCTTCAAGGCGCGGCACCATGCCACGCCGCACCAGATGCTGATGGCGCTGCGGCTGTTCCGCGCGAAGCGGCAACTGGCCGCCGGCCTGGCACCCGCGCTGGTGGCGGCCGACAACGGGCTCACCGACCAGGCCCACCTGACGCGCCGCTTCGCCGGCATGTACGGCGTCACGCCGGCGCGCTACCAGCAGCAGATGCAGCCTCAGCGCCGAGGCTGATCAGCGCCCTTCGAGCGCCGTCTCCTGCCGCACCACACGCGCCAGCGGCAGGCTCACGCGCACCCGGGTTCCACGTCCCACCTCGCTCTCGATGGCCATCGTCGCGCCCATGCGCTGCAGCAGCAGCCGCGTGATCACGAGGCCGAGCCCGCTGCCGGGCACCGGCGTGTTCTCGGCACCCAGCCGGTTGAAGGGCTGGTAGAGCTGCGCGAGCTTGCCGGCCTCGATGCCGACACCGGTGTCGTGCACCGTCACCACGACGCGTGCGCCCTCCTCGGCGCACACCACCCAGGCCCGTCCGCCCGGGCGGTTGTAGCGGACCGCGTTCGACAGCAGCGTCGCGAACACCTGCTCCAGCCGCCGCGGATCGGCGTGCACCGCCAGCGCCTGCGCCCCTTCGATCGCCAGCGTCACGCCCATCGACAACGCCAGCGGTTCCACCTGGCGCAGGCTCGCGCCGAGCGCCGGCGCGAGCGGGACCTCACGGTTCGACAGCGCGAGCGCGCCATCCTCGATGCTCGTCAGGTCCAGCAGGTCGTTGATCAGCTCCAGCAGGTGCTGGCCGCTGTCGAGCACATGCTGCAGCCGCGCCGCCTGCCGGCTCGTCAGCGGCTCGTGGGCATCGGTCTGCAGCAGCTGTGCGAACCCCAGCACCGCGTTCAGCGGCGTGCGCAGCTCATGGCTCACGCGCGACAGGAACTGCGTCTTGGCCAGGTTCGCGCGCTCGGCCGCCTCCTTGTCGAGGCGCAGCTGCTCGGCCTCGACGTCGTCGCTCACGTCCCACAGCAGGCCCACCGCGCGCCGGCCGTCGACCTGGCGGCGGCGCGCATTCATCTCCAGGTGGCGCACGCGGCCGTCGCGCCACAGCACGCGAAAGCGCAGCTCCACCAGCTCGTCGCCATTCACGGCCCGCGCGAGCGCCGCATGCAGCGCGGGCAGGTCGGCCGGGTCCACCCTGTCGGCCGACAGTTGCGTGCCGTTGCGCGAGCCCGGGTCGTCATCGACCCCGAAATGGGCCGCCGCGCGGGCATCGAGTTGCACACGATCGTGCTCGACATCCCAGTCGAACACGCCGATGTGCGCGCCCTCGGCCGCCGTGGCGAGCCGCTCGTCGCTTTCGCGCAGCGCCTGTTCGGTGCGGCGCTGCGCGTGGTGCATGCGCATCGTCAACCACACGCTGGCCGCGGCCAGCAATGCACCGAGCCCGAGCGTCGTCGCCGTCACCAGCTGCCGCGTGATGCGCGAGGCCTCGCCGAGCGAGTCGGAGAAGCGCATCCCGAGTTCGGTCAATCGCTCGCTCAGCGGCGGGATCCGCCTCACCAGCAAGCGCAGCTCCGGCGAGCCGTTGTCGCCGGCCAGGATGCGGGCATGCATGTCGCGCCCGAGCGCGCTCAGCTCGTCCATCTGCGCATCGCCTTCCGCCCAGGTCCTGATGGCCTCGGCCATGAAGCCGACGTGGCGAAAGCGCCGGTAGAGGCGGGCCATCGAATCGATGTCGTCCGCATGGTTGCCGCCTTGCAGCAGGCCGCGGCGCACCACGGCCATGTCGGGCACGGGCTTGTCGAGCTCGAGCCTGGCGAGCCGGTCGCCCTGCGACACCGCGAGCGCCGCCAGGTGGCGCCGGTAGTCGAGCGCGTCATGCGATTCGCTGTAGCGGTACAGGTGGTAGATCGCGTCCTTCTGGCCCTTCGACCAGTGGCTCTCGCCGCCGACATACGCGCGCGCCGCCGACAGCGTGTCGGCACTGAAGGCGCTCAGCCCCGCCAGCAGCGCGACCACGACCAGCCACAGGCCGACCACCAGCCAGCGAAATCGCGATCCGTCATCCGACTGCGCCATCGGCTCCCTCTCTCCCGGCGCGCCACCCCCGTCGCGTGCCGTCACGCGGTGTACCACGGCGCCGCAACCCCTGTCGATGGGTGGTGCCGGCGGTGTCCGACACCTCGGCTTGACACTTCGCACGATCGTGCTAAATTGCGCCGCATGGAAACCCGGACCGAACGCAGCGGGCTCACGCTCGCCGCGATCCTCGACACCGCGCTCGGCATGGCCGCCGCCGACGGGCTCGACAGCCTGACGATCGGCGAGGTCGCCCGGCGCCTGGGCTTGTCGAAGAGCGGCGTGTTCTCGCGCGTCGGCTCGCGCGAGGCGCTGCAGATCGCGGTGATCGACGAGTACGACCGCCGTTTCCTGCAGGATGTCTTCGTGCCCGCGATGCGCGAGCCGCGCGGCCTGCCGCGGCTGAACGCGATCATGCGGCTGTGGCTGCAGCGTGCGCGCGATGTCGAGATCCGCACCGGTTGCCTCTATTGCGCCGGCGCCTTCGAGTTCGACGACCGCGAAGGCCCGCTGCGCGACCTGCTGCTCGACCACGTGATGCGCTGGCGCAGCGCGCTCAAGCGCACCGTGATCCAGGCCATCGACGCCGGCCACCTGCGCGCCGACACCGACGCCGACCAGCTCGTCTTCGAGATGGACGGCCTGTTCGTCGCGCTGATGCGCGAAGCCCGTTTCCTGCGCGAGCCGCGCGCCGCCGACCGCTGCTGGTCGGCCTACGAACGGCTCATCCGCTCCCTCCAGGCCTGAAGCCATGCCCGCCCCGTTCGCCGTTCCCTGCCCACACATTTCGCACGTGCGTGCGAAATCAAGGAGATTGCCATGCTGATGATCGTCGTGTCCGCCCTGGTCGTCGCTGCGCTGCTGCGCGGCGCGTGGTCGTTGTGGCGCGTGGTGGCTGCCGTGCCGCACAGCAATGCCGATTTCGGCTGCTTCTGATGAGCACGCCCAACCCCGCCACCGCCTTCTACGCCGCCAGCCGCAGCGCGCGCTGGATCGGCGCCGCGCTGCGCGGCACGCAGTCGATCGCGCCCGGACTGGGCATGCGGCTCGCGCTGCGGCTGTTCTTCACGCCGCTGCCGTTGAAGCTGACGGCGCGGCGGCGCGCCGTGCCGGCCGGCTGGCAGCTGTCGCACTGGCCGTTCGAGCAGGGCACGGTCGCGGTCTACCGCCGCGCCGACCAGCCCGCCGGGCTGCCGACCGTGCTGCTGGTGCACGGCTGGGCCGGTGACGCGCTGCAGATGCGGCCGCTCGGCGATGCGCTGGCGGCGGCCGGTTTCGCGCCGGTGCTGCTGGATTTCCCGGCGCACGGCCGCAGCGCCGCGTGGCGCTCGACGCTGCCGCAGTTCGTGCGCGCGCTGTGGGCGGCCTCGGCCCGGCTCGGCCCGCTGCATGCCGTGGTCGCACATTCGCTGGGTGCGCTGGCGGCCGGCCATGCCGCCGCCAGCGGCCTGCCGGTGAAGCGGCTGGCGCTGATCGCCCCGTCGCCGCCGCCCGGCCTCTTCCTGCACTGGTTCAGCGGCAGCTTCGGGCTGGGCGCCGGGCTGGCCGAGCGGATGGGTGCCGCGATCGAGCGCCGCGAGGGCGTGCCGCTGCAGCAGTTCGAGCCGGCGTGGCTGGGCGAGCGGCTGGCCCAGCCGACGCTGCTGCTGCACGACGAGGGCGACCGCGTCGCGCCGCTGGCCGGCAGCCGGGCGCTGCAGCAGGCCCTGCCCGATGCCCGGCTGGCCACGACGAGCGGCCTCGGCCACCGGCGGGTGCTGTCGGATGAGGAGGGCATCCGACTCGTCGTCGAGCACGTGCGTGCCAAATAGATGAGCGGCGCGGCACGGCCCCTGAGCGGTCGTGGCCGGCCCTTGTAACCGTGCTTGAAAAGCGGGTTTGAAATAAGTGCGGCGGATCGACGAATCCGGTCAAGTCTGTAACCGCGACCTTACCGTCTGGCCACAATTCGGCCGGCACGGACTTCGTCACGCGGCATTTTTGGTCCGAAGCGGGGTCGCAAGACCCGAAAGCAGGCTGGCATGGAAGCTGCGCATCAGTGCGCACAGACTGCCAGTCCGGTGACTCTCCCGCTCCACGCCGGCAGCAGCTCCAACACAAGGACGTCGTTGCCATGTCGCTGTTTCATCGTCGTACGCCTTCTTCCCGCCGGGCCCGCCCGGCCACCCCGAGCTGCCGTGGCGGCGCCTCTTCGCTGCTGCGCCTGGCCCAGCCCGCGACCGGGCAGGGCGGTGGCAACGTCAGGCACTGGCTGGCGCGTGCCGCCAACGTGCTGTCGCCGGCGGCGGCCGAGATGGTCACCGTGCGCCCGAGCGAATTCGCCCCCAGCCAATGGCTGGTCGGCCACTGAAGGGGCTCGCGATGGCACCCCGCACCGAACACATGATCGTCCGCCCGACCAGCCAGCCGAGCGTGACGCGCATCACGCCGCAGGCCGGCAACGCCGCCGACCGGTCGTTCAAGGTCCTGCAATCGAGCCGCGCTCCGGCGCAGCTGTCGTTGTTCCCGCCGCCCGGCAGCGTCCGCGGCGCGCGTTGATTTCCAGACGTATGTGACGTCCAAGGGGGAACGGGCAAGCCGGGGTGGATGAGAGCGAGCCCCCGGCACCTGTCCCGTTTCCCCTCTTTTTTTCACATCCGTCGAATTCAGTTCCCACTGTTACCCGGGCGCGCCGACCATCGGTGCCGGCCCGGGTGACTCGTTTCTGCCGCGCTCCTACACTGCGTCGCGCACCGCCCCGGGTGCGCATCGCAGAAGAACACAGGAGCACGACATGTCCCTCCCCACCTGGCGCGTCCGCAGCGCCCAACCCGGCGTGGTCGTCGCGCCCGACGAGCGCCTGCCGTGGCCGCAGACCTTCGCGATGGGCGTGCAGCACGTGATCGCGATGTTCGGCGCCACCGTGCTGGCGCCGCTGCTGATGGGGTTCGACCCGAACGTCGCGATCCTGATGAGCGGCATCGGCACGCTGATCTTCTTCGTGGTGGTCGGCGGCAAGGTGCCGAGCTACCTGGGCTCGAGCTTCGCGTTCATCGGCGTCGTCATCGCCGCCAGCGGCTATGCCGGCCACGGCCCGAACGCCAACCTGGGCGTCGCGCTCGGCGGCATCGTCGCCTGCGGCGCGGTCGTGCTGCTGATCGGGCTGGCCGTCACGGCCGCCGGCACCGCGTGGATCGAGTCGCTGATGCCGCCGGTCGTCACCGGCGCGGTCGTCGCGGTGATCGGCCTGAACCTGGCGGGCGTGCCGATCAAGAACATGGCGCCGACGCCGTTCGACGCCTGGATGCAGGCCGTCACGTTCCTGAGCGTCGGGCTGGTCGCGGTGTACACGCGCGGCATGACGCAACGGCTGCTGATCCTGGTCGGCCTGCTGGCCGCGAGCGTCGTCTACGCGGTGCTCGCCAACGGCTTCGGCCTGGGTAAGCCGCTCGACCTGTCCGGCGTCGCCGCGGCCGCGTGGTTCGGCCTGCCGGGCTTCGCGACGCCGGTGTTCCAGGCCGATGCGATGCTGCTGATCGCGCCGGTCGCGGTGATCCTCGCGGCCGAGAACCTCGGCCACCTGAAGGCGGTCGGCGCGATGACCGGCAAGCCGCTCGACGCGCTGATGGGCCGCGCCTTCATCGGCGACGGGCTGGCCACGATGGTCAGCGGCGCGAGCGGCGGCACCGGCGTGACGACCTATGCCGAGAACATCGGCGTGATGGCCGCGACCAGGATCTACTCGACCGCGATGTTCGTGGTGGCTGCGCTGATCGCGATCGTGCTCGGCTTCAGTCCCAAGTTCGGTGCGCTGATCCAGGCCATCCCGCTGGCGGTGATGGGCGGCGTCAGCATCGTCGTGTTCGGGCTGATCGCGGTGGCCGGCGCCAAGATCTGGGTCGACAACCGGGTCGACTTCGGCGACAACACGAACCTGATCGTCGCCGCGGTCACGCTGATCCTCGGCACCGGCGACTACACGCTGAAGTTCGGCGGCCTGACGCTCGGCGGCATCGGCACCGCGACCTTCGGTGCCATCCTGCTGCACGCGCTGCTGCGGCGCCGTCCCGGGCGCTGAGCAGTCCGCTGGAACCTCAGGTCCGCCCTTTGCTGGTCGATATCCACCGATGGTCCCGATCCTGCGTGCCCCTGGGGCTTTCCTCCTGCGCCTGAGCTGCGTGCTGATCGCCGCGCTCGCGTGCGGCAGCGTGCGCGCCGCGCCGGCCCCTCCGTCGGCACCGGCCTCCGCCTCGGCCGTGCAGGTGGCATCCGACAGCGCGTTCGCCGAGTTCGAATCGACCGGCCGTGCCCATCCATCCGACACGGCCGCGCTGCTGCGCACGCGCGTCGCCGCGCTCGCGATCGGCAGCGGCGAGTGGGTCGACGCGCTCACGCTGCAGGGCCTGATGCACACCGAGGCCTCGGAATTCGACGCGGCCACCGACTGCGCCCGCCGGCTGCGGCAGCAGGCGACGCCCGCCACCGACGCGGCGGCGCGGCTGATCCAGGCCAGCATGGCGCTGAAGAGCGGCGACGCGCGCGAGGCCGACCAGCTGCTGAATGCCGCCGCAGCCGAACTGCCCGCGTCGACGCCGGCCGCGAGCCGCCTGCGTTTCCTGGCCGCGCATTCGAAGGCCAAGCAGCGCGCCGGCAAGCTCGACGACGCGGTGCGGCTGCATCTTCAGGAGATCGACCTTGCGGACCAGCTCGGCGTCGCCTGGCGCCGCGCCGAGGCCCGCTCGCGCGCCGCCTACTCGCTCTACAAAGCGCAGCAGCCCGAGCGCGCGCGCAGCACCAATGCCGAGGCGCTGGCGATCGCGACCGCGGCCGACGACAAGATCTCGCTGGCCCGCGTGCACAACATCCAGGGCATCCTGCTCGACGGGCCGACCGAGGTCGCCGCGGAGCTGCATTCGATGCAGTCCGCGATCAACTATGCGCACGAGGCCGGCGCCAAGCTCGACGAGGCGCTGCTGCTGGCCAACATGTCGGACTTCTTCCTGCAGCGCGGCGACTACCGCACCGCGCTGCGCCGCGCGCAGGAGGCGCTGCCGCTGACGCGCGAGGTGCGCGACACCAGCAGCGAGATCATCGCGCTGTGGAACATGGGCCTGGCCCACATCGGCCTGGGCGACGTGGCCGACGGCAAGCGGCACGTCGAACTCGCGCTGTCGATGGCCGAGCGCCGCGGCGATGCGCCGCTGGTGTCCGACGTGCTGCTGGAGTTCGGCACCGCGCTCGAGAAGGCCGGCGCCGCCACCGCCGCGGTGCAGGCGCTGCACCGCCACCGTGCGATCGCCGACAAGCTGGTGCAACGCGACCAGCAGAAGGCCATCCTCGAACTGCAGGAGCAGTTCGACAGCGACCGCCGCGGCCGCGCGCTCGCGCTGCTGAACAGCGACAACGCGATCAAGAGCACGCAGCTGCAGCGCCGCGACCTGCAGCAGCGCCTGTGGTGGCTGCTCGCGGCGACCTTCGTGCTGTCGTTCGCGGTGGTGCTGCTGATGATGCGCCGCGTGCGCCGCACCAACCAGGCGCTCGCGCACAGCAATGCGCAGCTGAAGGTGCAGAGCGAACGCGACCCGCTGACCGGCCTCGCGAACCGGCGCTACTTCCAGGCGGCGATGAAGCAGATGTCGGTCGACGGCCAGCTGGCCGGCACCGTGTTCCTGCTCGACATCGATCACTTCAAGCGCATCAACGACGAGCACGGCCATGCGGCCGGCGACGCGGTGCTGGTCGCGATGGCGCAGCGCCTGGCCGATGCCTTGCGCGAGCCCGACCTGGTCGTGCGCTGGGGCGGCGAGGAATTCCTGGTGGTCGTGCAGTCGCTGTCGCGCGAGCAGGTGGATGCGCTGGCGCAGCGGCTGCTCGATGCGGTGGGGCAGGTGCCGGTGCGCTGGCAGGGCCGCGAGATCGCGGTGACCGGCTCGATCGGCTACGCGAGCTTCCCGATCGAGCCGACCGGCCTGGCGGTCGCGTGGGAGCCGGCGATCAACCTGGTCGACACCGCCTTGTACCTGGCGAAGGCGCACGGGCGCAACCGGGCCTACGGCGTCGGGTTGCTGCATGCGCAGACGGTGCAGGGGCTGCAGGCGATCACCGCCGCGCTGGAATCCGCCTGGCGCGACGGGCAGGTCACGCTGACGCTGCTGCGCGGGCCGCTGCTCGAGGGCCGCGCATGACGGTCGGGCGCGGGTTCCGCTGCGGGTTCCGGTGCGCGGGTGTCGCGTGGCTGCTGTTCGCTGCCGGCGCGGCGGCGGCCGGCGTGATCGAGCAATCGGACCAGCTGGTGCGCCAGGGCTACGACCGCCCGGAGCCGGCGCTGAAGGCGCTGCTGCAGCTGCAGCACGAGCAGGAGGCGATCTCGCCGCGGCCGGCGCAGACGATCCGCCGCCTGCAGCTCGCGCGCGCGATCGTGCTGGCGCAGAACGGCCGCATCGGCGAAGCCGGCATGCTGGCCGAGGAGATCCGCACCAGCATGGCGGGCACCGAGGCGGACGAGGCTGACAGCACTGCGCGCGCCAACCTGGTCCGTGCGCTGGTGGCCGAGAACAACGGCCAGCTCGACGTGGCGGCCGCGCTGGCGCAGGCGGCGGTGCCGTCGCTGCAGCAGGGCTGCCCGGGGCCCGATGGTGCGCCGGCGGCCACCGCGCCCGGCTGCGACTACCGCGCCGCGTGGCGCGCGCTGCAGGTGCTGGAGCGCCATGCGCAGAGCCGCGCGCTGTGGGCCGAGGGCGCGCGCCACCTGCGCACCGCCGCGCAGCTGGCCGAGGCGCAGCACGACGGCTACCGCCAGGCGCTGGTGCTGGGGCTGCTCGCGCTCGACATCGCGCGCCAGGGCGACATGCCCGGCGCGGTGCGCACGCTGCAGCAGGCGCAGCGCGTGGCGGCGCCGCTCGACGACCCCGACGTCGATGTGCGGCTGCGGCTGCACGAGGCGCGCCTGGCCGACCTGCGCGGCGAGCACCAGCAGTCGCTGCGGCTGGCCGAGGAGGCGTTGCCGATCGCCGCGCGGGCCGATTCGCCGCGGCTGGAGTCGCTGGTCAACGCGAACCTCAGCGACCTGTATGCGCGCCAGGACCGCCCGGCCGATGCGCTGCGTGCGGCCGAGGCCGCGCTGCCGGTGGTGCGCCGCCATGGCGATCTGCGTGCCGAGCGGGTGCTGATCAACAACGCCGGGCTCGCGAAGATCGGCCTCGGCCGCCTCAACGAAGGCCGGCTCGACCTCGCCCGGCTGGTGGAGCTGTGGCAGCGCAACGGCGCGCCGGGCAGCGAGGCGCAGTCGCTGCGCGAGTTCGGCGAGGCGCTGGCGGCGGCCGGCGATGCGCGCGGCGCGCTGGAGCTGTTCCACCGCGAGCGCAAGCTGAGTGCCGAGGTGATGAAGGCCAACCGCGCCGCGGCGCTGAAGGATGTGCAGCAGCGCTACGACACCGAGAGCAAGCAGCGCGAGATCGAACTGGTGAGTCGCGACAACGCGCTGAAGACCGCGGCACTCGCGAACCGGGAGCTGCAGCAGCGGGTGTGGGCGCTGATGGCGGCGGTGCTGGCGCTGTCGGTAGGTGTCGCCGCGCTGCTGTACCTGCGGGTGCGCGAGATCAACCGCCGGCTGCAGGCGAGCCATGCCAACCTGCGGCTGCAGAGCGAACGCGACCCGCTGACGGGCCTGGCCAACCGCCGCCAGTTCCAGGCCGCGATGGCGCGCAACGGCACGCAGGGCATCGAAGGCGCGCTGCTGCTGGTCGACATCGATCACTTCAAGCATGTGAACGACGGCCACGGGCATTCGGTGGGCGACGCCGTGCTGGTGGAGGTGGGGCGGCGGCTGGCCGGCTGCGTGCGCGAGCGCGACCTGGTGGTGCGCTGGGGCGGCGAGGAGTTCCTGATCCTCGCGCCCGAGGTCAGTGCCGAGCAGGCCGAGCAGCTCGCGGCGCGCGTGCTGGAGCAGATCGGGCGCGAGCCGATCGCCAGCGGCACGGACGGCGGCCCCGACGACGTGCTGCGCGTCACCGCATCGATCGGCTACGTGCGCTTTCCGCTGCCGCCCGACGAGCTGCCGGTGCCGTGGGAACAGGCGGTCAACCTGGCCGACATGGCGCTCTACACCGCGAAGGGCCAGGGCCGCAACCGCGCGATCGGCGTGGTGGGCGCGCAGCTGCGCTCGCCGGACGAGCTGAAGGCGATCGAGAACGACTTCGACAGCGCCTGGCGCGACGGCAGGGTGCGGCTGCATGAGCAGGCGGGGCCTCAGCCGGATCTGTTCTCGTAGTTTTTGCATTGGCGCGGCAAAGGCATGTGGGGGAGGCTGTGGCTCGCCGGCCGGTGCGGTCATTGCCCTGGGGGCAATGACTCCCCGCCGCTGACTGGTTTCATGGCCCGTCGTCGAAACTCCCTCCACTCACTTCGTTCGTTGTGGTCAAACAGTCGACGACAGTCAGTGCACGAAGCGTGCTGCGCACGCGGGCCATGAAACCAGCCAGCTCCGGCGCCCCGTCCCTATTGGCGCTCCACAGCCTCCCCCACATGCCTTTGTGGCAGCACCGTCCCCCTTCGGGAGGTGACAAGCGAACAAATGAAGGTTGAGTCCGGGTTGTCACCCGGGCAACGAGTGCCGCTTGAAAAGTGCCGCCAGACGCAGCGGGTGAGGGTGTCGGCATGGAGGGACGATTGATCGCAGATGCGGAACCGGGCCCGGGCGACAGCCCGGGCATCAAACCCCATTTGTTCGCTTGTCACAGCCGAAGGAGCAGGGCGGTGGCACAAAGGCGCGTGGGGGAGACCGTGGAGCGCCAATCAGGACGGGTCGCCGGAGCTGGCTGGTTTTGCGGCCCGCGTGCGCAGCACGCTTCGTGAACTGACTGTCGCCCACTGTTTGACCACAACGAACGAAGTGAGTGGCGGGAGTTTGGGCGACGGGCCGCAAAACCAGTCAGCGGAGGGAAGTCATCGCCCCCTGGGGCGATGACCGAACCGGCCGGCGCGCCACGGTCTCCCCCACGCGCCTTTGCGCAAACATCAATGCGCAAACCTTATGGCGCCCGCCCCGCTTGCTGCTCGTCCAGGCAGCGCAGCAGCTGCGCCACGTTCACCGGCTTGGTCAGGTAGGCCGCGAAGCCCGCCGCGCGCGCCACCTGCGACTGCTCCGGCGTCGCGTCGGCCGACAGCGCGATGCGCGGGCAGCCGAGCGCCGCCTCCAGCGCGCGCGACACCTCGACGCCACTCATGTCGCCCAGGTGCATGTCGAGCAGCAGCAGGTCGGGGCGCTGCTGCAGCGCCATCTCGACCGCCTGGCGCCCGTTGGCCGCCACCAGCAGCCGCCAGTCGGGCCGCATCTTCATCACCTGGCGCACCAGCTCGACGTTCATCGGGTTGTCCTCGGCGTACAGCACCGTCCAGGGCGCCGCCGGAATGTCGACGGACACCTCGGTGGGCGCGAAGCCCGGGTCCGACGCCGCCATCGGCACCCACGGCAGGCTCGCGGTGAAGACGCTGCCGACGCCCGGCTCGCTCTCGACCGACAGCCGGCCGTTCATCAGCTGTACCAGGCGCTGCGTGATCACCAGGCCGATGCCGGTGCCTTCGACACCGCTGCGCTCGGCGCCGAGCCGGTTGAACGGCTCGAACAGGTGCGCGATCTGCGCCGCCGTCAGCCCCTCGCCGGTGTCGCGCACCTGCAGGTGCACCAACCCCACGCCCGCGTCGACCGGCCAGCTCAGCAGCACCTGGCCGCCGCGGCGGTTGTACTTGATCGCATTGCTCAGCAGGTTCACCAGCACCTGGCGCAGCCGCAGGTGGTCGGCCTGCACGCAGATGCGCGGGTCGGCCGCCTGCGGCGATGCACGCTCGATCAGCAGCTGCACGCCGGCCTCGGCCGCAGCCGGCGCGACCATCGCGAGCGCCTCGTCAACGACGCGCCGCAGCGCGACGCTGCCCGACACCAGCGCGACGCCACCGCTCTCGATGCGCGACAGGTCGAGCACATCGTTGATCATCGCGAGCAGGTGGGTGCCGGCCTGCGTGATGTGCTGCACCCGCATCTGCTGCGCCGCGTTCAGCGGCTGCTGGCTGTCCAGCTCCAGCAGCTGCGCGAAGCCGAGCACCGCGTTCAGCGGCGTGCGCAGCTCGTGGCTCATGCGCGACAGGAACTCGGTCTTCGCGGCGTTCGCGCGCTGCGCCGATTCGGCCGCGAGCACCGCCTCCTCGATGCGCTTGCGCTCGGTGATGTCGATCATCAGCCCGCGCAGCAGCCGCTGGCCGCCCTCGGGGCGGAACACCGTGACCCAGCTGCTCATCCAGCGCACGCTGCGGTCGGCCGCGTAGAAGCGGTACTCGATCGCGCTGACCGAGCCGGTGAGCTGCGAATCGGCGACCTCGCGCAGCGCGCGCTCGCGATCGTCAGGGTGCACGTGCAGGATCCAGAAGCGCGGCTGCATCCAGTCGGCCTGCGGGTAGCCGAGCAGCTGCTTGGCCTTGTCGCTGACGAAGGTGAAGTTCTCGGTGCGCGGGTCGCCCTCCCAGAAGATGCCGTCGACCGAGTTCAGCAGGTCGACGAAGCGCTGGCGGCTCGCCCGCAGCTCGGACTCGGCCTGCTTGCGCTCGGTGATGTCCTGCACCACCGCGATCAGGTAGTCGGGATGGCCGTCGGGCTTGCGCACCAGCGTGACGTTGATGGTGGCCCAGACGATGCGGCCGTCGGCATGCAGGTAGCGCTTGTCGGCGCGGTAGCGCGGGATCTCGCCGGCCAGCAGCTGGCGCCGCCGGCGCCGCTCGCCCGCCAGGTCGTCGGGGTGGGTCACGTCCTCGGTGCTGAGCGCGAGCAGCTCGGCGCGGCTGCGCCCGAGCATGTCGCACAGCTGCTGGTTCAGGAACAGCGGGAAGCCGTCGAGCCCGATCTGCACGATGCCGGAGCCGGCCATCTCGAGCACCGCGCGCAGCTGGGTCTCGCTCGCGCGCAGCGCATTCTCGGCCTCGCGCCGCTCGCGGTCGTTGCGGACCGCGCCGAGGATCGCACCGACGCTGGTGAAGAGCGGTTGCAGCCGGTCGACCAGGGCCTGGTCGAAGCCGCCCGGCCGGTTCGCGAGGCCGACCATGCCGAGCATCTCGCCGCCGTGGAACAGCGGCACGCCGAGGAACGAGCGCATCGCCGGATGGCCGGGCGGCAGGCCGCCGCGCCGCGGGTCGACCTCGGGGTCGTTGCTGATGACCGGCGCACCGCTCAGCACGGCGGCGCCGAACAGCGTGCGCATGTTGTGGAACTCGATCGTGTGCTCCGGGCCGCCGTGCATGTGGCGCTCGTACAGCGCGCGCGTCGCGTCGTCCCACGAGATGTCGGTCAGCACGTAGAAGCGCAGGTAGGGCGCGCCGTCGCCGTCGTGCAGCACCTCGGCGATGAAGCCGTACTCGCAGGCGGTGCTCTCGAGCAGGTCGGTCAGCAGCGGCGCCAGCATCTCGCGCGGCGGCGCGGCGCGGATGTAGCGGGACTGGACCCGGGCGATGATCGCGCCGAGGTCGTCGGCAGGCGGGAACGGTGGGGGCACGGTCGTCGGGTTCCGGTGGGCACGAGAGCGTGCTGCAGGCAGGTGGATCGTGGCACAGCGCCCGGGTGGTGAGAAGTAGGGCGAGCGCGGGTACGGGGCGGCGTTGCGCTGCCGCACACTGGGCCCATCCCTCGAGAAGACCGGAGTTCCCATGACCTGTCCGACACGCCGCCAGGTGCTCGCCACCGCAGCGGCGGCCGCCACCGCAGTCCTTGCCTCCCCCCTGCGCGCCCAGGGCGCCTGGCCCACCAAGCCGGTGCGCATCGTCGTGCCGTTCGCGCCGGGCGGCACCACCGACATCCTGGCGCGTGCGCTCGCGCCCGAGCTGAGCCGGGCGTTCGGCCAGCAGTTCATCGTCGACAACAAGCCGGGGGCCGGCGGCAACGTCGGCGCCGAGCAGGTGGCGAAGTCGCCGCCGGACGGCTACACGCTGCTGATGGGCACGGTCGGCACGCACGGCATCAACCAGTCGCTGTACCCGAAGCTGCCGTTCGACCCGATCAAGGATTTCGCACCGGTCACGCTGGTGGCCGGCGTGCCGAACGTGCTGGTGGTGAATCCGGCCAAGGCCGAGGCCGCGGGGATCAACAGCGTGGCCGACCTGATCCGCTATGCGAAGGCCCACCCGGGCAAGCTGAACATGGCGTCCAGCGGCAACGGCACCTCGATCCACCTGAGCGGCGAGCTGTTCAAGAGCATGACCGGCACCTTCATGCTGCACTTCCCGTACCGCGGCTCGGGGCCGGCGCTGCTCGACCTGATCGGCGGCACGATGGACCTGATGTTCGACAACCTGCCGTCGGCGATGCCGCAGATCAAGGCCGGCAAGCTGAAGGCGCTGGCCGTCACCAGCGCGCAGCGCAGCGCCGCCTTGCCCGACGTGCCGACGGTCGCCGAGGCCGGGCCGGTGAAAGGCTTCGATGCGAGCTCGTGGTTCGGGCTGCTGGCGCCGGCCGGCACGCCGGCGGAGATCGTCAACCGGGTGCAGCAGGAAAGTGCCAAGGCGCTCGGCACGCCGGCGCTGAAGGAGCGGCTGCTGGCGCAGGGCGCGATCCCGAGCGGCATGCCGCCGGCGGAGTTCGCGGCCTACATCGCGGCCGAGACGAAGAAGTGGGCGCAGGTGGTGAAGGTGTCGGGCGCGAAAGTCGACTGAGGTCGGGGGTGGGGTTTAATGCGCGGCCATGGCCGCCTCGCTGACCGATCTGCTGCACCGCTTCTTTCGCTACGGCCTGGTGGGCGTGCTCGCGACCGCGGCGCACTATGCGCTGCTGGCTGCGCTGGTCGAGGGCGTGCAGGTGCCGGCCTGGATCGCCTCGGGCCTCGGCGCGGCGCTCGGCGCGCAGGTCGCGTTCTTCGGCAACCGGCGCTTCACCTTCGACCACCGCGGGCCGCTCGGCCCGGCCTGGCTCAAGTTCCAGGGCACGGCCCTGATCGGTGCATTGGTCGGCATGGCGATCGTCGCGGGCGGCGTCGCGCTCGGCTGGCACTACCTGCTGGCGCAGGTCGTCGCGACCCTGACCGGCCTGGTGCTGACCTTCCTGATCAACCGGCGCTGGACGTTTTCGTAGCGCCGCGCTGCCACACCCGCCCGAGCTTGACGTTCGCCGCCGCCAGGTCGTCGGCGAACGCCCCGCTTTCCAGGTAGGCCAGCTCGCGCTGCCGCGCCGCGGCGATCGCATCGCCGGCCGACTGCGCATCGATCTCGCCCGGGTGGCAGAACACCAGCCCGCCCGACGCAGGCAACGCGCGCAGCCAGCGCTGCATCCACCCGCGGTAATCGGTGTCGACGAAGTCGTAGACGCCGAGCAGCGCCGGGTTGTGCAGCCAGCCGCGGCGCAGCAGCTCGCGGTGCAGCCAGCGCCCGCCGGTACCGGCGATCAGCTGGCGCTTCAGGCCGAAGCCCGGCCCGGGCAGCACGCCGGTGTCGCGCACCGCCGGTGCCGGCAGCAGCTGCCCGATGCCGTGCAGCAGCACCTCTCGCACCTGCGGCAGATGGTGCACATGCTGGTGGCCGTCGATGGTCTGCGGCACGCGGCCGGTCGCTTCGGTGAACGCGGCCAGTTGCGCCTGCCATTCGGCCCGCAGCGCGTCGACCGGCAGCCGGCGCAGGTGGGCCTGTGCGATCAGCGTCGGCAGCGGCGGCAGCACCGGCCACACGCGCGCCAGCTCGGCGCTCAGCGGCAGCCCCTCGGTCAGGTTGAAGTGCAGGCCGCACTCGACGCTGTCGGGCAGGTCGGCCAGCAACGGCGCGCTGGCCCGCCACGCATCGCCGGTCGTGATGCACGACACCACGGTCAGGCGCTGCGCATGCGCCAGCCGCGCGATGCCGCGCGAGACCGACGGCCACAGCCCGAAGTCATCGGCACACAGGCCGAGGGTGCGCGGCGCGCCCGTCATCGGGATTCCGGCTCCGCCAGGCCCTGGCCGGCCTCGCTCGCCACCAGGTAGATCGGGCGGCGCTTGACCTCGTCGAAGATGCGGCCGACGTATTCGCCGAGGATGCCGATCGACAGCAGCTGCACGCCGCTGAAGAACATCAGGCTGCACACCAGCGTGGCCCAGCCCGGCACATCATGGCCATAGATGAAGTGCTGCGCGATCACGAGCAGCCCGAAGCCCATGCCGCCGAACGCGATCAGCGCGCCGAGCGCGCTCCACAGCCGCAGCGGCACGTTCGAGAACGCGGTGACGCCGGTCAGCGCGAGCCGCACCAGGCTGCGCATCGAGAAGCTGCTGGTGCCGGCATGCCGCTCGGCCGGCGTGTAGTCGATGATCTCGGTGCGGAAGCCGACCCACGCGTACAGCCCCTTCATGAAGCGGTTGCGCTCGGGCAGCGCCTTCAGCGCATCGACCACGCGCCGGTCCATCAGCCGGAAATCGCCGGCATCGACCGGGATGTGCACCGAGTGCTTGGTGTTGACGAGCCGGTAGAAGGCCCAGGTGCCCAGCCGCTTGGCCCAGGTCTCGTCGGCGCGCGAGGCGCGCGCGGCGCACACCATGTCGGCCCCGCCGACCCAGGCCTGCACCATGCGGTCGATCAGGTCGACCGGGTGCTGCAGGTCGGAATCCATCAGCACGACGACCTCGCCGCGCGCCAGGTCGATGCCGGCGGTCAGCGCCTGCTCCTTGCCGAAGTTGCGCGACAGCCGCACGTAGCGCACGCCGGGCGTCGTGAGGAAGGGCGCGACCGCGAGCGCGGTGCCGTCGGTGCTGCCGTCGTCGACGATGACGACCTCCCAGCGGTCGGTCAGCCCGGCCAGGTGCGCGCTCAGTTGCGGCAGCAGCACCGGCAGGTTGGCGGCCTCGTTGTAGGCCGGCATCACGCAGCTGATGGCGGGGCGGGTGGGTCGGGTGGCGACGGGGTTGGCAACTGTGGAGCGCATGGACGGGGCTGTTCACCTGGAGCAGCCCGCGACTTTACGCCGGGAAGCTCAGCGTTGGCCCTGCTTGATGCGCGCGATCCGCGCGCCCATCTCCTCCAGCTGTGCGAGCGCATGGCGGGCGTCGTCGTCGAGCTCACCGGCCGGCAGCCGCTTCGCGAGGCCCAGCACCAGGTCGCTGAGCACGCCGATCTGCCTGCCGTACGACGCCACCTCGCGCAGCACGCGCAGCTCGGTCTCGTCGTTGCCGGCACGGGCCAGCAGCGAGGGGTGGATGTCCTGCACGACCGAGCCGCTGAACGGCCAGTTGAACTGCGGGTTGAAGTTGAGCCACCACATGGTCGTCGCCTCCCTGGCCGCGGTCGCAGCCTTGCCCGGCAAGTGTTGGGCTGGTATCCGCCGAAGGCAATCAGCTGCCTTGGGGATTGCACTCGACGGACAATCGCCACATGCGTTTCACCCCCTGGCGCCTGGATTGGCGCGCCTACCGTCGCGAGGCCCTGCGCGACGACCTGGTCGCCGCCTTCGTCATCAGCGTGCTGCTGATCCCCCAAAGCCTGGCCTATGCGCTGCTCGCCGGGCTGCCGGCGCAGGTCGGCCTGTATGCGAGCCTGCTGCCACTGGTGGCGTACGCGGCGCTCGGCTCCAGCCCGGTGCTGGGCGTCGGGCCGGCCGCGGTGCTCGCGCTGATGATCGCGCAGGCGATCGGCCAGGCGCCGGCCGGCGTCGAGGCGCCGGCGGTCGCGCTGGTGCTGGCGGCCGAGGTCGGGCTGCTGCTGCTGGCGGCGGCCTGGCTGCGGCTCGATGCGCTGGCCGCGCTGCTCAGCGTGCCGGTGCTGCACGGCTTCGAGACCGGCGCGACGCTGTCGATCGCGCTCAGCCAGCTGCCGGTGCTGCTCGGCGCGTCGGCACGCGGTGCCGATGCGGTGCAGGTGCTGCACAGCTGGTGGCAGGCGGTGCGGCCGTGGGCGCCGATGACGGCCGCGTACGGCCTGGGTGCTGTCGCGCTGCTGTGGTTCACGCGCCGCCATGCGCAACCATGGCTCGCCAAGCGCTTCGGCCGGCCGCACGCGGTGCTGGTCGGCCGGCTGGTGCCGCTGGCGGTGCTGGTCGGCGCGATGGCGACCGCGATGCTGACCGGCGCCGACCGGCACGGCGTGACGCTGGTCGGCGCGCTGCCGGCGCTGTCGCCGAACTTCGCGCTGCCGCTGCTCGACGCCACGCTGTGGTGGGCACTGCTGCCGCAGGCGCTGCTGATCGCGCTGGTCACCTACGTCAGCAGCCTGGTCGTCGCCGAATCGCTGGCGCGCCGGCTCGGCCAGCGGGTGGATCCGCGGCGCGAGCTGGCGGGCCTGGGCGCGGCCAACATGGCGGCGGCGCTGACGGGGGGCATGCCGGTCAGCGCGAGCTTCTCGCGCAGCATCGTCAGCCTGGAAGCGGGCAGCCGCACGCGCATGGCCGGCGTGTTCACCGCGATCCTGATGGTGCTGGCGATGCTGCTGCTGGCGCAGCCGCTCGCCTGGCTGCCGACGCCGGTGCTGGCCGCGACCATCCTGGTGGCGGTGCTGTCGGGCCTGGCGCTCGGGCCGTTCCGCGAGGCCTGGCACTACGCGCGCAGCGAGTGGGTGGTGATGGTCGCGGTGGCCGCGCTGATGCTGCTGTTCGGCGCCGGCTGGTCGCTCGGCCTGGGCGTGGCGGCATCGATCGCGCTGCTGCTGCAGCGCACCGCGCGGCCGCACGTGGCGCTGATCGGCCGCGTGCCGGGCACCGAGCACTACCGCAACATCGACCGCTACCAGGTGGAGCTGACGCCGGGCGTGCTCGCGTTGCGCATCGACGAGAGCCTGCTGTTCACCAACGCCCGCCAGCTGGAGGACGTGGTCGCGCAGCACCTGGCGACCCACCCGGACACGCGCCGCGTGCTGCTGCAGATGGCGCCGGTGAACCGCATCGACCTGAGCGGCCTGGAGGCGCTGCGCGCACTGCAGGACATGCTGGCCGCGCGCGGCATGCGGCTGGACCTGTCGGAGGTGAAGGGGCCGGTGATGGACGGGCTGCGGGCGGGTGGCTGGCAGCAGTGGTTCAAGGGGGAGTTGTTCCTGAGCGTGCACCAGGGGGTGACATGGAGCCCCTCGCCCGATGGGTACACCGGGCTGTCCCCCGAGGGAACGCGGGCCGGCTTGGGGCGGGCCGGCGCTCGGCCCGCCTGACGGCAGACCTGGCCCTACGGATCCAGCACCACCACCCGCTGCTCGCGCCGCAGCAGCGAGAACTGCACCAGGTCCTGCGCCTGCCCGCCCCACCAGCCGGCCTCGCGCAGCAGGCCTTCGCGCACGAAGCCGAGCCGCTCCACCAGCTTCAGCGACGCGATGTTGTCCGGATGCACCTGCGCCTCGACCCGGTTGAGCTGCATCTGCGCGAAGCCGAAACCCAGCACCGCGAGCAGCGTCTCGCGCATGTAGCCCTGGCCCCAGGCCTCGCGCGCCAGTTCGTAGCCGACCATGCAGGCGCGCCACTGGCGGTTCCAACGGAACAGCCCGCAGGTGCCGATCAGCCGGCCGTCGTCACGCCGCTCGATCCCCCAGCGGATGCCGGGGTTGGCCAGCGTGCGCGCCGTCGCCCAGCCCTCGATCACCTTCTGCGCCGCCTGCTCGTCGGGCAGCGGCTCGGTGCCGAACCAGCGCATCGCATCGGCATCCGAATGGATCGCGAACAGCACCGGCGCATCGGCCAGCGAGGTCTCGCGCAGCAGCAGCCGCTGCGTCTCGAGGACGGGGAAATGACTCGACGGGTCGGACATGGCAGACCTGGAACAACGGTCCGCCGAGTCTACGTCCGCTTCACCCTTGCATCTGACAAGTGACACGGCTCTCCATGCGCCAGTCGCGCCCGAGCGTGCGCACCGCGCCGGTGACCTGCACGCTCGCGCGCAGCCGGATGTCGGCACTCGACGCACCGACCTGCAGCTCGAACTCGCCGGGCTCGACGATGCGGGCGCCGGCCGCACCGGTGAAGTTCAGCATGTCCACCGGCAGGTGGAAGCGCACGCGCGCCGACTGGCCCGGCGCGAGCGCCACGCGGGCGAAGCCCTTCAGCTCCTTGACCGGCCGCACCGCCGACGCCAGCACATCGCGCACGTACAGCTGCGGCACCTCGACGCCGGCGCGCGCGCCGGTGTTGGTGATGCGGCACGACAGCTCGATCTCGCCGCGCTCGATGTCGACCTGCGGCTGCGCGAGCTGCAGCTCGTCGTAGGCGAACGCCGTGTACGACAGCCCGTGGCCGAACGGATGGCGGCTGCCGAAATGCAGCGCGATCGGCGTGCCGGCGCTCTTCAGCTTGTGGTTGTAGAAGTACGGCATCGCGCCGGCGCTCTTCGGCACCGACAGCGTCAGCCGGCCCGACGGTTCGACCGCGCCGCTCAGCACCTCGGCGATCGCGGTGCCGCCTTCCTGGCCGCCGGCAAAGGCCATCACCAGCGCGGCCAGTTCGTGCTCGCGCCCACCGAGCGTGTAGGGCCGCCCGCCGGTCAGCACGACCACGGTCGGCGTGCCGCTGTCGAGCACCGCATCGAGCAGCGCCTGCTGCACGCCGGGCAGCGCGAGCGAATCGGCGTCCGAGCCCTCGCCGACGGTGCCGGTCTGGAACAGGCCCGCCAGATCGCCGACGCAGACGATCGCGACATCGGCAGCCTTCGCGCAGGCCACCGCCCCCGCGATGCCGTCGCGGCGCTGCGAGACGCGCGAGACCCGCTCGCCGTTCACCGCCTCGGCCACGTCACCGGGGAACACCGGCGCACCGGCGCTGCGCTCCTCGAGGATCGGGCAGCCCTGGGCATAGCGCACGTTCGCGTCGCCGAACACCGCCTTCAGGGCCGCGAGCGGCGTGACGACCTGCGACGCGCCTTCGGCCTGGTCGTTGAGGATCAGGTGCACCGGGAAGCTGTAGCCGCCGAGCAGCGCCAGCGGGTCGTCGGCCGTCGGGCCGATCACCGCGATGCACCGGCCGGCGCGCGCATCCAGCGGCAGCACGCCGTCGTTGTGCAGCACGACGACCGATTGCCGCGCCACCTCGCGCGCGAGCGCGACGGTCTCGGGCTGCTGCAGCGCGATGCCCGCCACCTCGGTATACGGCCGCTCGAACAGGCCGATCCGGAATTTCTCGGTCAGCACGCGGGCGACGATCTCGTCGACCTTCTGCATCGTGATGAGACCACGCTCCAATGCTTCGCGCAGCTGCGGCGCGCAGTCGTCGCCCGGCAGCTCGATGTCGAGCCCGGCGTTGAACGCCTGCGCGGCCGCCTCGGCCCGGTCGGCGGCCACGCCATGGTGCTGGTACAGCAGGCTGATGCCGACGTAGTCGGCGACGACCAGCCCGTCGAAGCCCCACTGGCGGCGCAGCACCTCGGTCAGCAGGTGCTGCGAGGCATGCGCCGGCTCGCCGTCGATGTCGTGGTACGCCGGCATCACCGAGCCGGCGTTCGCCTGCTTCACCGCCATCTCGAACGGCAGCAGGAACACGTCGTTCAGCTCCCGCCAGCCGAGGCTCACCGGCGCGTGGTTGCGTGCACCCTCGCTGGCCGAATGGCCGGCATAGTGCTTCAGCGTGGCGAGCAGGTCGCGCTTCGGCCCCTGCAGCCCGCGCACGTAGCGCGTGGCGAGCACGCCGACCAGGTACGGATCCTCGCCGAAGGTCTCTTCGGTGCGGCCCCAGCGCACGTCGCGCGAGACGTCGAGCACCGGCGCCAGGCCCTGGTGGCAGCCGACGCTGCGCGCCTCGCGGCCGATCGCCTGCGCCACCTGCTCGACCAGCTCGGGGTTCCAGGTCGCGCCGTACGACAGCGCCGACGGGAACAGCGTGGCGCCGCGGCCCATCAGCCCGACCAGGCACTCCTCGTGCGACAGCGCCGGGATGCCGAGCCGGGTCTGCTCGACGAGGAATTTCTGCAGCCGGTTCAGCGCACGCACGCCGCTGGCCGGGTCGACGCTGTGGCTGCCGAGCGGGCGCGAGATCTGGCCCAGGCCATGGCGCAGGCCGTGCCGCACCGTGTCGGCGTCGCTGCCGCCGGTGAAGCTGTCCATGCGCGGGCGGTGATCGCCGTCCTCGGACAGCACCAGCCAGAAGGCGTGCAGCTGCGCGATCTTCTCGTCGAGCGTCATGCGTGCGAGCAGGTCGGCCACGCGTTCGGGGACCGGGCGGGCCGGGTCTTGGTAGGGATGGGTCATGGGTTTGTCTCGGATCTGTTCTGGGAAGCATCGAGCACCTTCGCGAGGCACACCGATTGCGTGCGTCCGGCGTAGTGGCCGAAGTTGGGAATGCGCGCATAGCCGCGCGATTCGTAGAAGCCGACGGCCCGCTCGTTGACGACGCGGGTCGACAGCCACAGCGCGTGGTAGCCGAGCGTGGTCGCCTCGGCTTCCAGGAAGGCGAGCAGCGCCGAGCCGACGCCGCGGGTGCCCGGCCGGGCGTACATGCGCTTCAGTTCGGCGACGCCCGGTTGCAGCGGCCGCAGTGCACCGCAGCCGACCGGCCGCGACTGCGCGTCGCGCGCAACGGCGAAGCGCGCCCGCGGATGGCGCACGTCGTCCGGATCGAACGAGGACCGGCCCGGGTCGCCGGTGAGGGCCGCGAGCGTGTCGGAGAGTTCGTCCACCAGCGCCCGCGCATCGGGCGAACCGGGGTCTTCAGCGGTGATCGTCAGCATGGCGGCATCGAGGAAAGCGTGCGCAACAACGCCGGCCCGGATCAGTCCAGCTGCACCAGCTTCATCCGGCCGGACGCCCCGCTCCTGATCTGCACCTGCGATTTGCGCAAACCGAAATGTTCGGCGATCAGCGCGATCAGCTCCTGATTGGCCTTGCCATCTATCGGCGGCGATTTGAGGTGGGCGAGCCAGCTGCCGTCCGGCTGGGCCTCGAGCTGGCGCAGGCGCGCGTTCGGCTTGACCTTGACCTGCAGCGTCGTCATCGCGCCGGTGCGGCCGGGGCGGGCTTCGCGACCGCGACCAGCGTCACCTCGTAGGCCTTGCCGTCCGGCCGCTTCAGCGCGAGGCGCAAGGACTGGCCGACCGTCTTGTGCATCACCGGCTCCAGCTCGCGGGCCTTGCGCCCGGCGATCGTCAGGCCGTCGGCGGCGATCACCAGGTCGCCGACCGCGATGCCCTTCTGCGCGGCCGGCGACGCCGGGGCGACGCGCGAGATCGTCACGCTCTGCAGCTTCGGGTTCCACGGCATGCCGCCGTCGGTCTTCACCGAGATGCCGATGCCGTAGTAGCCGACCGGTGGCGCGTCGGCCGCGTGCGCCGCGTGGACGAAGGGCAGGCACAGCGCGGCCACGGTGGCCGCGAGCAGCAGGCGCCGTCTCATGCGAGCTCCTCGTCAGCTGGCAGCGCGCGGCATGGCCGGGATCTCGCACGACGCGGCGGCGCCCAGTCCCTTCAGGAACGCACGGCGCACGGTGCCGGCGGCGATGGCGGCGGCGACATCGCGCGAGTAGCGTTCGGCACCGCTGAGCTTGCGGATCCAGCCGCGGAACGGCACCACGCCCTCGGCGGCGCTGCGCAGGTTGCCGACCGCCATGCCGCTGGCGGTGCCGGCGCCGCGCTCGATCAGGCTCGGGTTGCTGGCCGACGGCGGCGTGTCGAGGTCGGGGCCGAGCACCGCGTCGAGCGACTGCACCTCGGCGACCAGCGCCGTGCAGCCGGCCGGCGCCGGCACCGCATACGGCGCCTTCTGCGCGGCCTGCAGCGGCGCCGGGATGTCGGTGCGGATCAGGTTCAGGTCGTTCAGCGGCGTGACCATCGCCTCGCCGGCCTGCGTGAGCGTCTGCCGGGGGGCGTCGGAGGCGCAGGCGGTGAGGGCGAGCGCGAGGCAGGTGAGGGCGAGTTTGGTCATGGGGTGGCAGTCTAGTGGGGAAATCCGTGGGCTCCGGCGGCTCGGCTCAGGCGCGATGCCACACCACCGGCCGCCGGGCCGCGGACCAGCCCTCGAACAACGCCCCGTACGCCTCCTCGATCCGGTTGCGCTTGACCTTGAAGGTCGGCGTGATGAAGCCGTTGTCGACGGTCCACGGCTCGCTCACCGTGACCAGGCAGTCGAGCTGTTCGTGCGGATCGAGCCGCTCGTTGACATGGCGCAGGTGGGCTTCGAACGAAGCCTCCAGCTCCTGCCGCGACAGCGGGTCTCCCGCACCCTGCGCGGCCGCCGGCGACAGCATCAGGATGCCCATCGGCTGGCCCAGGTTCGCGCCGATCACGCAGCAGGCCTCGACCGCCGGGTGCATCACCAGCCGGTCCTCGATCGGTGCCGGCGACACGTACTTGCCCTTGCTCGTCTTGAACAGGTCCTTCACGCGGCCGGTGATGCGCAGGTTGCCCTGCGCGTCGATCTCGCCCTTGTCGCCGGTGTGCAGCCAGCCGTCGTCGGTCATCGCCTCGCGCGTCAGCCCCGGCGCCTTGTAGTAGCCCATCATCAACCCGGGGCTGCGCATCTGGATCTCGCCGTCGGCCGGCGCGATGCGGCACTCGACGCCGTCGTACGGCGGGCCGACCGTGCCGGGGCTCGCGCGGCCGGGCAGCGTCGCGTGCGACACGCCGCAGTTCTCGGTCATGCCGTAGGCATCGAGGATCGGCAAGCCCAGGCCCGCGTACCAGGCGCGCAACTCCGGCGGCAGCGGCGCGGCGCCGCAGGCGGCGACGCGGCACTGGTCGAGCCCGAGCGCGCGCAGGATCTTGCGCCGCACCAGCGCGCCGACCAGCGGGATCCGCAACAGGCGCTGCAGCTTCGCCGGCGGCATCTTCGCGTGCACGCCCTGCTGGAACTTGACCCACAGCCGCGGCACCGAAAAGAACACCGTGGGCCGCGCGCGCTGCAGGTCGCCGGCGAAGGTCTCCAGGCTCTCGGCGAAGAACAGGTGCATGCCGGTCGCGAGTTGCCCGTGCTCGACCAGCGCCCGCTCGGCGACGTGGGCCAGCGGCAGGTAGCTCAGCATGCGGGTGTCGGGGTCGATCGCCTCCAGCCGCTTCAGCCCGGTGCGGATCGACCACGCGAACGCACCGAAGCTCTGCATCACGCCCTTGGGCACGCCGGTGGTGCCGGAGGTGTAGATGAGGGTCGCGAGCTCGGCCGCGTCGCGCACCGGCTCGCCGGCCAGCGGCGCGGTGCGCGCGACGAGCGCATCCCATTGCGGGTAGTCGTTCGGCGGCGCGAGCGGCATGCCGATGCACGGCAGCTCGTCCGGGATGCCGGACTTCATCGCCTCCCAGCCGTCGAGCTTGCCGACGAACAGCAGCTGCGCCTCGCTGTGCAGCAGGATCTGCCGGATCGTCGCGGCCGACAGCGTCGGGTACAGCGGCACCGAGACACCGCCGGCCATCCAGATCGCCCAGTCGGCCATCAGCCAGTGCGCGCAGTTCTTCGACAGCAGCGCCACCTTCGCGCCGTCGCGCACGCCACGCTCGCGCAGGTGGGCGGCGATGCGCCGCACCTCGGCCATCACCTGCGACCAGGTGAACTCGCGCAGCACCCCGCCGCCCTGCGGCTGCGTGAAGCAGATGCGGTCCGGCGCGCTGCGCTCCCAGTGGTACAGGCGGTGCAGCGCGAGGTGTTCCGGCAGGATGGGATCGGCCACGTGCAACTCCGGCATCGGCGCGATGGCACCGGTCACCGACGATAGGAGCGGCAGGGCCCCGGCGCCTAGAGGGTGAGTACGGGGGGCGGGGATTAAACTGCGGCGCCCTGTCGGCAGCCCGGCTCCCCTCTTCCCATGGCCTTGTCCTCCCTTGTCTCCGATCGGCCGCCGGCCGCTCCCCGCCTGCCGCCGGCACTCGCGTTCGCGCTGCTGTTCGGCATCGGCTGGGCGCTGTTCGGGGCGCTGCTGAATCCCGGCCAGCCGGGCGACCACTTCGAGCAGTTCACCTGGTCGCACAGCTTCGAGGGCGGCTACCACAAGCACCCGCCGCTGCCGACCTGGATGCTGGCCGCCGTGATCCGCGTGTTCGGCTTCTCGCCGCTGTGGCCCTACCTGCTGGCCGCGCTGTGCGTCGCCGGCACCGCGGTGTTCACGTTCGGGGTCGCGCGGCGCCTGCTCGGCGAGCGGCTGGCCGGCGTGGCCATCGTGCTGTGGGGGCTGCACTTCGCGTTCAGCTGGAAGGGCCAGCTGTTCAACCACAACACGGTGATGATGCTGTGCCTGGCGGCCGCGGCCTGGGTCGCACTGCGCGCTGCCGAGCCCCGCACCGGCTTTGGCTGGTGGATCGCGCTGGGCGTGCTGGCGGGGCTCGCGCTGCTGTCCAAGTACCAGTCGGCGGTCGGGCTGGCCGGGCTGATCCTGGCGCTGGGCCTGAGCGGCATGCTGGCCACCCCCCGCGCACGGCTCGGGCTGGCGCTGGCCGTGCTGATCTCGATGGCGCTGTTCGCGCCGCACATCGCCTGGGTGTTCCACCACCAGTTCTCGACGCTGCGCTATGCGTCGACGACCGCGCTGCAGCTCGATGCCGCGGGCCGCATCCACAAGCTGCTGTCGTTCACCGCGGTGCACCTGCGGATGCTGGTGCCGGTGGGGGTCGCGATGCTCGCGCTGGTGGCCTGGCAGCGCGCCGCGCCGGTCGCCGCAGCGCCTGCGGATGTCGTGCCGCCGCGCGTGCGGCGCGCATGGCTGTTCGGGCTGCTCGGCTTCCCGCTCGCGGTGCTGGTCGTGATGTGCCTGGTGTTCGGCGTGCGCCTGCAGGACCACTGGGGCTTCCAGAGCGTGCAGTTCATCAGCCTGTGGTTTGCCTGGCTGCTGCGCAAGCGCGTCGGTGCGGCCACGCTGCGGCGGCTGTGCCTGCTGGCGCTCGCGATCCACCTGGCGTTGATGGCAGCCTATGCGCGCTCGGTGGTCGATCCGTCGACGGTGGCCGGCCGCGGGCGGGCCGACCAGTTCTACCCGGCGCAGCATCTCGCCGACACGGTGCTGGCCGCATGGCGGCAGACCACGTCGTGCCCGCTGCGCTTCGTGGTCGGCCCGACCTACGAGGGCGGCATGGTGTCGGTGTATGCAGGCAGCAACCCGCCCGTGCTGGAGTCGGGCGATCCGCTGAAGTCGCCGTGGGTCGACCTGGCGGCCCTGCGCGACGCCGGCTCGGTGCAGCTGTTCCACAGCGCCGACGAGGCCCCGCCCGGCACGCCGCCGCTGCACATGCTGCCGTTCATTCCCGGCGGCTCGACCACGTCGACCTACGACATCCTCTGGACCATCGTGCCGCCGCAGGATCCCGCCTGCGCCAGCCCCGTCAAGTGAACTGCCGCCGGTAGTCGCGCGGCGCCACACCCACGCGCCGCGTGAAGGCGCGCCGCAGCGCGTCGGCATTCGAGTAGCCGACCGCATCGGCCAGGCGCTTCAGCGGCAGGTCGCTCGCCTCGAGGCGCCGGCGCGCCTCGTCGATGCGCGCGAGCTCGACGAACTCGGCCGGCGTCATGCCGGCTTCGTCCTTGAAGATGCGCGCGAAGTTGCGCTCGCTCATGCCGGCCCGCGCCGCCAGCGCCGGCACCGACAGGTCGCCGCGCAGGTTCGCGAGCACGTGCTCCTGCAGCGCGCGGATGCCTGATTTCTCGGCGGTCTGCGCCGCCAGGTGAGCGCTGAACTGGCTCTGGCCACCGGGCCGCTTCAGGAACATCACCAGCTCGCGCGCGACGCGCAGCGCGAGTTCGCGGCCGTGGTCCTCCTCGACCATCGCGAGCGCCAGGTCCATGCCGGCCGTGACACCCGCCGAGGTGTAGAGCGGCCCGTCCTTCACGTAGATCGCATCGGGCTCGACGGTGGTGCCGGGGTTCTCGGCGGCGAGGCGGTCGACCGAGTTCCAGTGCGTCGCGACGCGCCGCCCCTGCAGCAGCCCGGCCGCCGCCAGCACGAAGGCGCCGCTGCACACCGAGCCGATGCGCCGCACCGCCTTGGCGTGGCGCTGCAGCCAGCGCCGCACGTCGTCGCGCGCGGTGATCGATTCGACCGCCGGGCCGCCGGCCACCAGCAACGTGTCGAAGCGCCCGCGGTGGGTCGCGATGGTCGCGTCCGGCTGCAGGCGCGGGCCGCTGCCGCAGCGCAGCAGGCCGGCCTCGGTGCCGATCAGCTGCACCTCGTAGGCCCGCAGATCGCCGAGCTGGCGCGCCGCCTCGACGAAGACATCGGACGGGCCGGCGACATCCAGCAGCTGGACGCCCGGAAAGACGAGGATTCCGACACGCATGGCAGAGGCTCTCGGATGTTTGGCAGGAATCGGCGGGCATCGCCGGCACGGCTCGGGCCAGTGTGGCTGAAACTTCTCGCTCCGGCAAATCCAGCCATCGGAGTTCGCATGTCCAGCCCGTCGACGCCACGTCTCTCTTCCGCCATCCCGCCCGCTCTTCCTCTGAAGCATCCGCCCGGCGTGCGCCACCTGCCGGTCAACCTGTTCGCCTCGGTGATGGGCCTGTCGGGCCTCGCGCTCGCGTGGCGGCAGGCGGCCGGGCAGTTCGGTGCGCCGCCGGTGATCGGCGAGGCGATCGGTGCCTTCGCGTTGATCGTGTTCGGCGTGCTGGCCCTCGCGTACCTGGCCAAGCTCGCGTGGCATCCGGACGCGGTCGCTGCGGAGTTCCGCCACCCGGTGGCCGGCAACTTCTTCGCCACCATCGTGATCGCGTTGCTGCTGCTGTCGGCGGTGCTGCAGCCGTACAGCGGCGCGGTGGCCGTGGCGGTGTGGACGCTGGGCGCCGCGGCCGCCTTCGCGCTGAGCGGGGTGGTGATGTCGCGCCTGCTGCGCGGCGCCGTCGACGCGAAGCTCGCGGTGCCGGCCTGGGTGATCCCCGGCGTCGCGACGCTGGACATCGCGGTCACCGGCGCGCAGATGCCGATGCCGTGGGCGGCCGAGCTCAACTGGGCGGCGATGGCGCTCGGCACGGTGATCGCGCTGCTGCTGCTGGTGCTGGTGCTGTCGCGGCTGGTGCATCACGAGCCGCTGGTGGGGGCGATGGTGCCGTCGCTGCTGGTGCTGATCGGACCGTTCGCGGTCGGCTTCCTCGCGTACACCGCGATGACCGGCGCGGTCGACCGCTTCGCGTCGATGCTCTTCTACTTCGCGCTCTTCATCTTCCTCGTGCTGGCGCCCAAGGTGTTCCGCCGCGACGTGCCGTTCGCGCCGGCGTGGTGGGCGATCGGCTTCCCGCTGGCGGCGCTGAGCAACGCGGCGCTGCACTACGCCGCGGTGCGCGGTGGCTGGCCGCTGCAGGCGATCGCGCTCGCACTGCTCGCGTTCCTGACGGCGGTGCTGGCGGTGCTGACGGTGCGCACGCTGCGCATCGCGATCGACGGCCGGCTGCTCGCCGGCTGAAGCCCGGCCGCACGCAAAAAGGCCCGGCACAGGGCCGGGCCAACGCTCTCGCTTCGGACCCCCACCGCCGTGGGGATCCCGCGGATCACGGCGCCGAGGCGCCGAGCCCGCGTGATCGGGCCGCACACCGGGGGAGTCGGGCAAGCACGATCCCCCAACCGCGGCAAAACCTCTCCGTCCGGCGGCGGCCCGGGCCGATCACCACCAGGTCTCGCCTTGGATCCCGACGGACGTGCCGGCCTTCTTGTCGCCGAAGACGGCCTGCGTGGTGCCGCCCAGGTTCAGGCGTGCCGCCTCGTTCCACGTCGCGTGGGTGACGAACAGGCGCACGGTCGGACGCGACCACGGGTCCTTGCCGGCCGAAGCGGCCAGCGTGCCGGTGATCTTCGTCATCGTCAGGTTGCCGGTGCTGCCGGCGTTGGCCGCGAGGCTCGAGCCGGCATCCGGCTTGACCTGGTCGTGGCCCACTTCGAGCAGCGCGCGGAACGGGCCGCCGAGGTAGGTGTCGGCGCGGGCACCGAGCGCGAACCACTTGTTGCCGGCGTCGGCGCCCGCGTTGTTGATCTGCTTGTTGATGCGGTACTCGGCGATCGCATCCCAGCCGGTGGCCTCGCCGAACTTGCCGGTCTGCTGGATCACCACGCGGCTGTTCTTGGTCTCGCCCAGCTTGTCGAACTTGGCGCCGAAGATGGTCGATCCGCCGAGCGTGCCGTTGATGGTCTGGTAGGCGCCGACCGCGAGGCCCTTCGGCTGCTTGTCGGCTTCCTGGCCGTTGGCGCCGCTGGTCTTCGACTGCATCGAACCGGTCACGTAGATCGACAGGTCGCCGTTCGGGATGTCCTTGATGCCGGTCAGGCGCACCGGGATCGTGAAGCGGTTGTTCTTCACCGAGGTGTCGTTGACGGCACCGGGCACGCCGTAGTTCGGGTCCATCATGAACGCGACGCTGAGCTTGCCGAAGCCCAGCTCCATGTCCTCGATGCCGGCGCCGTTGCCGTCGTTGTTCTCGAGGAACTGGTCGTTGATGCCGAGCTGCAGGCGGTTGTAGAAGCGGCGGCCGGCCCAGACCTTGCCGTTGGCCAGCTGGCTGATGTGGTCGCCATAGGTGTAGATCTGGCCGAAGCGCGTGGTCAGCGCGTCGGGCTGCGACTGGCCGGCATCCCAGGCCTTGTAGACGCTCGGCATCACGTGCACGTGCCAGTCGGATCCCTCGAACTCGGCGAGCTTCGCGTTGATGTTCGGCTCGACGACGTAGTCGCATTCATTGCCGAGGCGCCACTTGGTGTCGGCGCCGGCCAGCTGGTAGCACACCTGGTTGCCGCCGCGCGTGTTCAGGCCGACGCCTGCGCGCATGTAGCCCGAGAAATCGATGGCCGGACCGGCGGCGGCCGAACCGGCGGCGCCTGCAAGCGCCATCGCGAGGAACAGAGGTTTCTTGTTCATGGTGTCTCCTGGTCTCCTGTTGGGGTGGAAGAAAGGTCGTTCGCCGAAGTGGCGGCTTTTGGCCTTGGAGTGGCAGGCCAAAACGGGGGACGCGACGCTGCAGCCGGCACCGGGCGGTCTGTCGGAAACGTGCGCGGCAGCGGCTGCGAAATCGTTTTCATGACAGCGGTGGAGGGCGTTTGCAGCGGGGCGTGCATGGGGGATCGCTAGTGGAGGGCGAGGGTGGCGCCGCTGTCGCTGAACAGCAGCGCGCGCGAGGCTTGCGGCACGAGGCCGATGTCCTGGCCGGCGCCGAGGCCTTCGTGGTCGGCGGGCACGCGCAGCGAGACGGTGTTGGCGGTGCCGCGCAGCGTGGCGTGCACGATGATCGAGTCACCGAGGTGTTCGAGCAGGTCGACGCGGGCGGCCAGGCCGTTTTCGACGCGGCCGATGCCGAGGTGTTCGGGGCGGATGCCGAGCACGAGTTGCGCCGACGCGCCGGAGGGCAGGCCACCGGGCAGGCTGAGCGTGCCGGCCTGGTCGACGCGCAGTTGCACCGCACCACCGCCGGCGGCAGCGGCGACGCAGGGAATGAAGTTCATCCGCGGCGAACCGAGGAAGCCGGCGACGAACTGGTTGGCCGGCTGCTCGTACAGCGACATCGGCGTGCCGACCTGCTCGATGCGGCCGGCGTTGAAGACGGCGATGCGGTCGCCGAGCGTCATCGCCTCGACCTGGTCGTGCGTCACGTAGATCATCGTGTTGCCGATTTCCTTGTGCAGCTTCGACAGCTCGATGCGCATCTGCACGCGCAGCGAGGCGTCGAGGTTGGACAGCGGCTCGTCGAACAGGAAGACGCGCGGCTTGCGCACGATGGCGCGGCCGATCGCGACGCGCTGGCGCTGGCCACCGGAGAGCGCCTTCGGCTTGCGTTCGAGCAGGTGCGTGATCTGCAGGATCTCGGCGGCGCGGCCGACGGCCTTCTTCACGTCGTCCTTCGACTGCCCGGCCAGCTTGAGCGCGAAGCCCATGTTCTCGGCGACGGTCATGTGCGGGTAGAGCGCGTAGCTCTGGAACACCATCGCGACGCCGCGGTCGGCGGGCGGCACCTCGTTGATGAGGTCGCCGCCGATGCGGATCTCGCCCTGGTCGATGTCTTCGAGACCGGCGATCATGCGCAGCAGCGTGGACTTGCCGCAACCGGACGGGCCGACGAAGACGGCGAATTCGCCATCGGCGATGTCGAGGTCGATGCCGCGGATCACCTCGACATTGTTCTCGTAGCTCTTGCGCACGCCGCGCAGGGTCAGGGTGGACATCTCTTCAGGTCTCCGATTGGGTCTTGCTGTGCGCGTCGGCTGCGGCTGGGGGTATGGCCGGGAGGCTCATGCCGGGGCGGTCGGCCCTGGCGGGCCGACTCCACGAGAAGTGCGGCATTTGGCGGTGCATCGCCAAACTCCCTCCGCTCACTTCGTTCGCTGTGGTCAAACAGTGGCGATGAGTCAGTTCACGAAGCGTGCTGCGCACGCCACCGCCAAATGCCGCACTTCTCGTCGCCCCAGAAATCGCCTCCCGGCCATACCCCCAGCCGCAGCCGCCGGTCGGAGCGTGTTCGACGAAGTCCGCTGTCGTCTCCGCACATGCGCCTTTGCCGCTCGAAAGATCGAACGCCGTCATCTCACCCCCCACTCCGAGACCGCGCGATGAACTCGCGGTACCAATGGGCGCTGTCCTTCAGCGTGCGCTGCTGCGTCGCGTAGTCGACGTGCACCAGCCCGAAGCGCTTCGCGTAGCCGGAGTTCCACTCGTAGTTGTCGAGCAGGCTCCAGTAGAAGAAGCCGCGCACGTCCACGCCCTGGGCGATCGCATCGCGCACCGCCCCCAGGTGGCTGCTCAGGTAGTCGATGCGCTGCGGGTCGGCCACCTTGCCTTCCACCAGCCGGTCCGCGCAGGCCGTGCCGTTCTCGGTGATCCACACCGGCGGCAACGGGTAGTCGCCGTGGATCTTCACCAGCAGCTCGGTCAACCCCTGCGGGTAGTTCTCCCAGCCCATGTCGCTCTCGCCACGCAGCTTCGGCGCCGGGCGCGGCGGGTCCTCGCTCGAGGCCCAGATCCGCGTGTAGTAGTTGACGCCGAGGAAATCGAGCTTCTGCGCGATCACGTCGAAATCGTTTTCATGAGTGACCGGGTACAGGTGCACACCGGGGGCCGTCGGGTAGCGCTTCAGGAAGATCGGGTCCATGTACCAGCGCACGAAGGTCGCGTACTCGCGCTCGGCGAGTGCGATGTCGGTCGCGCTGCCGGTGGCGGGCGTCGCCGGCGACTGGTTCAGCACGATGCCCAGCGGCGCCTTCACGCCGGCCGCGCGCATCGCCTGCAGCGCGAGGCCGTGCGACAGCAGCAGGTGGTGCGCGACCTGCACCGTCAGCTGCGGGTCCTTGAAGCCCGGTGCGAACTGGCCGTTGCCGTTGCCGAGGAAGGCGGTGCACCACGGCTCGTTGTGCGTGGCGATGCTCGCCACCCGGTCGCCCAGCCGGCGGCCCATCACCTCGGCGTACTCGGCGAAGCGGTACGCGGTGTCGCGCGAGCCCCAGCCACCTAGATCCTGCAGCCCCTGCGGCAGGTCCCAGTGGTACAGCGTCGCGTGCGGCGCGATGCCGCGCTCGAGCAGCCGGTCGACCAGCCGGTCGTAGAACGCCAGGCCCTTGTCGTTCCAGGCGCCATGGCCGAGCGGCTGCACGCGCGGCCACGCGATCGAGAAGCGGTAGCTGTCGACGCCCAGGCCGGCGATCAGCTCGACGTCGTCGGACCAGCGGTGGTAGTGGTCGCAGGCGACGTCGCCGGTGTGGCCCTCGAAGGTCTTGCCCGGCGTGTGCGAGAACGTGTCCCAGATCGACGGGCCGCGGCCGTCCTCACGGGCCGCACCTTCGATCTGGTAGGCGCTGGTGGCAACGCCCCACGCGAAGCCGCGGGGAAATTTCGGGTCGGTCACGGGTCGGAATCCTTGAGATGAAACAGGTCAGGCCTTGACCGCACCGGCGGTCAGCCCTTCGATCAGCCGGCGCGAGGCCAACACGAACATCACGAGCAGCGGCAGCACCGCGATCGACGAGCCGKCGCAGATCGCGCCCCACGGCGTCTGGCCGGTGCCCTGCAGCGAACGCAGCGCGAGCGGCACG
This sequence comes from Rhizobacter sp. P2_H3, assembly GCF_056403355.1. Classification (NCBI taxonomy): domain Bacteria; kingdom Pseudomonadati; phylum Pseudomonadota; class Betaproteobacteria; order Burkholderiales; family Sphaerotilaceae; genus Rhizobacter; species Rhizobacter sp. P2_H3. Next base: position 34,745 of record NZ_JBFUFQ010000007.1, read on the forward strand.
GTGAACATCTCCATGTCGCGCATCACGATCAGCGGCCCGAGGAAGTTGTTCCACGCACCGATGAAGGTGACCAGGCCGAGCGTGCCCAGCGCCGGGCCGATCAGCGGCACGATGATGCGCAGGTAGATGCCGAACTCGCCGCAGCCGTCGATGCGCGCGGCATCGACCAGGTCGCGCGGAATCGCCGAGCCGATGTACTGCCGCATCATGAAGATGCCCAGCGCCCCGCAGGCCGCCGGCACGATCAGCGCCTTCGGCTGGTTCAGCCAGCCCAGCCAGCTCATCGTCAGCGCCGTCGGGATCATCCCGACGAAGCTCGGCAACAGCAGCGTCGCCATCACGAAGGCGAACAACCGGTCCTTGTGCCTGAAGTCGTACATCGCGAACGCGAAGCCGGCCAGCGAGCAGAACAGCAGGTTCAGCGCAGTGACCGCGACGGCGATGTACAGGCTCCAGCTGAGGTTGCGCCAGAAGAACGGCAGGCGGTCGAGCAGCAGCTTCAGGTTGTCGATGAAGGCATCGCCGAACCACAGCGGCGGCGGCACCGACAGGATCTCGCGGTTCGAATGCGTCGCGAACACGAACATGAAGTAGAACGGCGCCAGCATCAGCAGCGCACCGCCGAGCACGATGGCATAGGCGCTCGCAGCGGTGGCCGGGTTGGCGAAGCGGATGGAAGTCGAGCTCATCGCGTCAGGCCTTCTTCTCGCCCAGCAGGCGGTTGTTGGCCCAGGTGACGACCGCGATCACCATGAACAGCAGCCACGCGATGCTCGACGCAGTACCGAAATCGTTGTCGATGAAGGCGGTCGCGTACATGTGCATCGCCGCCGTCTTGCCGGCCTGGTCCAGGCCGCCGGTGCCGCCGGTCAGGATGAAGGGCTCCTCGAACAGCTGCAGGTTGCCGATGATGGTCAGCGTGACCGCGAAGAAGATCATCGGCTTGAGCATCGGCAGCGTCACGTAGCGGAACTGCTGCCAGGCCTTCGCGCCGTCCATCGTCGCGGCCTCGAACAGGTCCTTCGGGATCGTCTGGATCGCCGACAGGTACAGCACGGTGTTGAAGCCGACATAGCGCCACCACACGACGAACGAGATCATCCACTTCGTGTAGTACGGCTGCCCCCAGTCGATGTTCTGCGCCGGGAACAGCCAGCCGATCACCGGCACCTGCGACATCGCGCCCAGCGCCGCGTTGACCACGCCGTAGTCGCGCGAGAACAGCGACGAGAACACCAGCGAGATCGCCACCGTCGACGTGATGAACGGCAGGAAGTACGCGCCGACCACCGCGTTGCGCCAGCGGCCGAACGCGGTGTGCAGGAAGAACGCCAGCGGCAGCGCCACCAGGTGCTGCGGCACGCCCGACACGATCGCCATCCACACCGTGTTGTAGAGCGACTTGCGGAACCAGTCGTCGTTGGTGACGACGTAGATGTAGTTCTCCAGGCCCACCCACTGCATCGCCTCCAGCCCGGCCGCCGGCTCCCAGCGGTGGAACGACATGAAGATCGAGAACAGCAGCGGGAACAGCCCGAACACCAGGAACAGGATAAAGAACGGGCTGATGAACACGTACGGCGCGATGTCGCGGAAGCTGCGGCGGCGCTTGCGCGTGCCGGGCTGCGCAGCGAGCGGCGTCGTCGGGTCCGGGGTCGCCGGGACCGTGGGTTTGGGCATGGCCTGCATGGTGTCGGGTGCAGACCGGGCAGGGCGGCGCGCGCCGTGCCCGGTCGTTCAGCGGAAGATCAGACGTGAGTCAGACGCAGCGGGTCAGCGGCGCACGCGCTTCTTGACCTGCTCCTGTGCGTCCGCCAGGGCGGTCTTGATGTCCTTGTTCTGCTCGAGCACCTTGTCCAGCTCGGCATTCACGACATCGTTGGCCACCGGGTCGTACTTGTCGACGGCGATCGCCTTGATCTTGTCGGCCGACACCTTCCACAGCTGGCGCGCCTTCTGGCCGCCCAGGTACTCGATCGGCTGGTCGAGGAAGGGATCGCTCTGCGCCTCGATCAGCGACGGGAACGCGTCCAGGCTGCGGAAGGCCTCGATCTGCATGCCCTTGTCCAGGCTCATGAACTTGATGAAGTCCCAGGCCGCGGCCTTGTTCGCCGCCTTCTTCGGGATCGCGTAGAACGAGCCGCCCCACGAGGCGAACGCGCCGTTGGGCAGCTGCGCCGAACGCCACTTGCCCTTGGACTCCGGCGCCAGCCAGTTCGACAGGTGGCCGGCCAGCCAGGCCCCCATCATCTGCGAGGCCACCTTGTCGCGCTTGAAGCCTTCGCTCCACTCGTTGGACCAGGCGGCGATCTTGGCGTCGATGCCGGCGGTGCGGGCCGCCTTGGCGAGCTCGAAGCCCTTCTGGAAGCGCGGCGTGTTGATCAGCGGCGTGCCCTTCTTGTCGAAGAAGATGCCCTCGCCGTCCTTCAGGCCGGAGCGGATGTAGATGTCCTTGATGTCCACCGCGTTGGCGAGCAGGTAGGCGCCGGTCGCGGCCTTCACCTTCTTGCCCGATTCGATGTACGACTCCCAGCTCTTGGTCAGGTCAGCCTCGCTGACGCCGGCCTTGTCGAGCAGGTCCTTGCGGTAGAAGAGGGCGCCCGGGCCGATGTCGGCCGGCATCGCGGCCAGCGCGCCGCTGCCGCTCATGCCCTGCGGCACGGTGAACTTGGCGATCTTCGACTGGTACTGCAGGCCGTTGTACGGCGCCTTGCCCAGGTCCTCCAGGCCGCCCGATTCGGCGAACTTGCCGATGAAGCCGACTTCCACCGCCATCACGTCCGGCACGTTCGCGCCGGTGGCCAGCGCCGTCGTCATCGCGGTGTGGTGGTCGCCGAAGGCCAGGCTGGTCAGCTTGATCTCGACCTCGGGGTGCAGCTTCTTGTAGAGCGGGATCGCGGCCTTGACGGCCAGGTCGAAGCTCGGGAAGGACGCCACCGTCAGCGTCGTCGTGGTCTGCGCCGAAACGGCTCCGGCCATCGCCAGCGCTGCGCACAGCAGCAGGGGTTTCATCAGTCGTGTCACGTCGGGTCTCCTAAGGTCTTTGTGGACGCCGGGCGGGCTGCCTTTGCTCCGTCGGCTTTTGTACAGGCTCGTGCCTGACACGGGGTCGAACTTCGGCCAGATCGGCTCGGCTGAAATCGATTTCACTTCTGCAAACGATTTCAGCGGCGACGCGCCTGGGTGTCAATCGACAAAACCCGGGCTGACATACCAATGAGGGAAAGTCCTCTCCGGACTCACCCTGTGGGGAATTCGGACAGTTCTGATCCCCTGAATCTGCCGTCATTTCTGAAATCGATTTCAGATCGAAGCGAATTAGAAACGTCACGACACCATCGGTCAAGACGTTCGAGATTGGGGAAATCCCCGAGGTGGCGCGCCGTGCCGCGCCCGTGTTCCCGGTTTCACAATGGCGCTGCAAGCCAGCATTGGCGCCATTTGCAGCTGGCGCTTCGGCCATCGTCCGTTGCGCCAGCACACATTTGAGCCTCCCGGAGGCGGGCCATCGATCCCGCTCATGGTGCCATCTGGTTTGGGCAAGGTTCTGAAAACGTTGCCATACTTGAAACCCCATGCAAAATCGCGAATCGCCCTCTCGCCACAGCCCACCGTGACCCGTCCGATCGTACGTTCGCCCCTGACTGTGCCGGCTGCCGTGACCCTGCTCGACGTGGCGCGCGAGGCCGGGGTCTCGCCCAGCACGGTGTCGCGCATCCTGAACGGCACTGCCCGTGTCACCTCCGACAAGCGGCAGGCGGTTGAAACCGCCATCAGCAAGCTCGATTTCAAGCCCAACCTGTTCGCGCGCAGCCTGAAGACCGGCACCACGATGACCATCGGCATCCTGGCGCAGGACATCGAGAGCCCGTTCTACACGCGGGCGATGAAGGGCATCGAGACCGGGCTGCTGGGCAGCGGCTATGCGCCGATCATCGTCAGCGGCCACTGGGATGCGCGCGAAGAAGCCGAGCGGGTGCGGCTGCTGATGACGCGCCGCATCGACGGCGTCGTGATCCTGACCGGCCACATGGACGACGCGCAGATCGTCGAGTTCGCGCGCCACCAGCCGATCGTCGTGACCGGCCGCCACCTCGACAGCCACAACATCATCGCGATCAAGCTCGACCAGGTGCGCGGCGGCTACCTGGCCACGCGCCACCTGATCTCGCTCGGGCACCGGCGCATCGCCCACATCGCCGGCGTGCGCGACCACGACGACGCGAAGGACCGCTACCAGGGCTACCTGCAGGCGCACGAAGAGGCGGGGCTGACGCCCGATCCCGAGCTGGTGGTGCAGGGCGACTTCACCGAGCCGGGCGGCCTGTTCGCGATGACGCGGCTGCTCGACGGCGGGCGCTCGTTCACCGCGGTGTTCTGCGCGAACGACCAGTCGGCGTTCGGCGCGCGGGTGGTGCTGTACCGCCGCGGCATCCGCGTGCCGGACGACGTGTCGCTGGTCGGTGTCGACGACCTGCCGGCCGCGGCCTACCTGACGCCACCGATCACGACGGTGCGCCAGCCGATCTACGAGATGGGTCTGTTTGCCGCGCACGCGCTGCTCGGCATGCTCGGCCACACCGCCGAAGAGGTGCAGGTGCCGCCGCTGGAGCTGATCGTGCGGGAGACGACGCGGCGCGTGTGAGCGCCTGCGGGCCGAGCGCCGGGCCGCCCCAAGCCGGCCCGCATCCCCTTGGGGGATCGGTCGACGTACCCGTCGACCCAGGGGTCGTCATTCCTCTAGCGGGCTTCTGCGTCCTCGATCTGCTGTTTGACTTTCCGGGCGCCGCGCAGCACCAGCGTCTCGTCCAGCAAAGCCTGCGGCGCCACCGCGCGCGCCACTTCCTCGAGCGAATCCGGGTCGGTCATCAGCGCATTCGCCAGCGCCGACAGCGCGCAGATCGAGCGCCGCGGCACCTGCGGCGGCAGCTCGCGCGTCGCGTTCACCGTCACATGATGGCGCACGCTGGCGACGGCCGCGGCAGCCAGGCCCCAGCTCTCGCACAGCGCCGCGCCGAGCAGGTCGTGGCTGACCCCGAAGGCCTGGTGCTCCAGGTACATCAGCTCGGTGTCGTCGGCGGCCGACGCGAGCATCGGCTGGTAGATGGCTTGCGAATGCTTGAACAGCACCGCCTTGCCGCATTCCTCGAACAGCCCGGCCGAATGCGCGCCCCACGGATCGACGCTCAGCACCTGGCCGATGCGACCCATCAGCAGGCCGCGCACGCTGGCGCGCTGCCACAGCGGCTCCAGTTCGGGCGCCGGCGGGAACACCGCGCGCAGGCCCATCTCGAAGGTGACGGCCGCGACTTCGCGCGTGCCGAGGTAGGTGACGGCCTGCTGCACGCTTTGCACGCGCCCCTTCAGCCCGTACAGCGACGAGTTCACCGCCTTCAGCACGGCCGATGCGAGCGCCATGTCGCTCTCGATCAGGCGGGCGAGCGCCTGCAGGTTCACGTCGTCCTCGGCGAGCAGCAGGGACAACTTCACCAGCGCTTCCGGCTGGGCGGGCACGTCGATGTTCAGCGAACGCAGCTTGGGATCGATGGGGGGCATGGCGAAATCCGGGTCAAAGCAGTTCTTCACGGTCGATGCTACGCAGCCGACCCGGCGGCGATCCGTCGAACAGGGTGGGAAATCCGCCCGCTTTTCGATTTCAGTCCCTATTTCAGGAACGCATCCCACCCCGTCTTGAGGATCAGCGCCGACACCACCGCGATGAACACCCCGCGCACGAAGCCCGCACCGTGCTTCAGCGCGAGCCGCGTGCCGAGCAGGCTGCCGATCACGTTGGCCACCGCCATCGTCAGCGCGATGTGCCACCACACATGGCCCTTGATCGCGAACAGCGCGAGCGCGGCCAGGTTGGTCGCGGTGTTCAGCAGCTTCGCGCTCGCGCTCGCGTTCAGGAAGTCGTAGCCGAGCAAGCGCACGAACAGGAACACGAAGAAGCTGCCGGTGCCGGGGCCGAAGAAGCCGTCGTAGAAGCCGATCACCAGGCCGATGCCGCTGGCCACCAGCGCCTGCGTGCGCCCGCTGTGCAGCGGTGCGTGCGTGCGGCCCATGTCCTTGCGCGCCAGCGTGTACGCCAGCACGCCGATCAGGATCAGCGGCAGCGCCTTGCGCAGGCCGTCGGCGCTGACCAGCGTGACGGTCCACGCACCGCCCAGCCCGCCGATCAGTGCCGCCCCCGCCGCCGGCAGCAGCGCGCTCCACTGCAGCTGCACGCGCTTCGCGAACTGCGCGGTCGCCCAGCCGGTGCCCCAGACGCCCGCACCCTTGTTGGTGCCCAGCAGCGTGGCCGGCGCGGCGCTCGGGTAGACGCTGAACAGCGCCGGCACCAGGATCAACCCGCCGCCGCCGACGATGGCATCGATGAAGCCCGCGAACAGGGAGGCGAGGGTGACCGTGACGAGATCGAGCATGCAGGGACGGGGAAGACAGGGAATCCAGAATGGGAAAGGGCGCCAGGATCACCTGGCGCCCTTCGCATTTTGTCATCGGTCCGGTCGCTCTCTGGAGCGCCGGCCTGTCGGTGTGTCGCAGCCTTGAACGCGTTCTTGACGCGACCCTCGGATGCGTTGTGTCTGTCTCCTCAGTCCCCCGCCCAGCCGGTCATCCGGGGATGTCGGCCGCGAGTGGGCGGATTTTGGGAGCAGGCCCCCACGCACGCACTAGGTGTTTTCCTGCACCGTTACAGGGCAGCGCTGTCCCGCAGCAACGGGATGCGCAGGATCACGCGCGTGCCCTGCCCGGAAGGGCTCTCCACGGCCACGTCGCCGCCATGCAGCTCCGTGATGCGCTTCACGATCGCGAGCCCGAGGCCCCTGCCGCCTTCGCCGGTGGCGGGTGCCACATTGGTGCGCGCCTGGTAGAAGCGATCGAACAGATGCGGCAGGTCGGTGGCCGGGATGCCCGGGCCGGTGTCGCTGATGCTGACCTCGGCCTGCGTGCCGGCGCGGGCGGCCGCGAGCGTCACGCGGCAGCCGCGGCCGCAGAACTTCAGCGCGTTGTCGACCAGGTTCGCGATCGCGCGCTCGAACAGCTCGACGTCGACCTGGGCCGGCACCGGCGCCTCGCCCAGTTCGGCCCGCAGCTCGACGCCCGACTGCGCCGCGCGCTCGGCGAAGCGCATCTCGATGTCGTTGAGCAGCTCGCGCAGGTCGACCTGCTCGGCGCGCAGCTGGAAGCTCGGCTCGTCGAGCGTCGCGAGGTCGCCGAGCGCCTTCACCAGGCGCGACGCATTGCGCGTGTTGCGCAGCGCCACCTCCACCAGCCGGCGGTCTTCGGTGCGTGCCGCATCGCCGGCCCAGCGCGCCTCCAGCGTCTCCAGGCAGGCATCGGTCGCGGTCAGCGGCGAGCGCAGGTCGTGCGACAGGTTGCTGACCGCCTCGCGCCGGAAATGATCGAGCCGGCTCAACGCGTTCCACTGCCGCTGCAGTGTCGCGAGCATCGCGCCGAACGCACGCGTCAGCTGCCCGAACTCGTCGGCGGTGGCCGGCGGCAGCAGCGGCTGCGCATCGGCCGCGCCGTGCTGCAGGCCTTTCTCGGACAGCATCGCGACCGCATCGGTCAGCCGCCGCAGCGGGCGCGTCACCGAGGCGATGACCATCGCCGCGAGCAGCGTCGTCACCATCACGATGCCGGCGATCAGCCCGAGCGCCGGCCGCGCGAGGCTCGCGCTCAGCACCTGCCAGCGGTCGGCCGGCAGGTCGGCCTTGTGCGCCACCAGGTACAGGTAGCCGGCGAGGTTGTCGCCGCTGCGGATCAGCGGGCGGCGGATCGGCCGCGCGGCGATCACCGCATCGGCGTCCATGCGCTCGGGGTCGTCGCCCATCACGTACGACGAGGCCTGCGACGACACCGCCTGTCGCACCGGATCGATCGCGACGCGAAAGCCCGGCGCGAGCTTCGCCGAGCCGGTGCTCGCGAGCACGGTGCCCTGCACGTCGAGCAGGTAGAGCTGGGTGTCGGGCTCGAACAGCACCAGGTTCTTCAGGAAGCCGTCGAAGTCCTGTGGATGCAGTTCGCGCATCTCGAACAGGTTGTCGTACATCGCGACGACCCGGCCGAGGAACAGCGTCGCGCGCTGGTAGGTGGTCTCGTGCTCGAAGCGCTGGAACGCGAAGGCGACGGTGGCGATCACCGCGAGCGCGGTGACCAGGCCGGTCGCGAGGATGGTCAGCGCGATCTTGAGGCGAACGCTCATTTACCGCGGCGCCTCGCGCATCTTGTAGCCGGCGCCGCGCACCGTGAGGATCAGCTGCGGGCGCATCGGATCGGCCTCGAGTTTGGCGCGCAGCCGGTTGATGTGCGTGGTGACGGTGTGCTCGTAGCCGTCGTGCGTGTAGCCCCACACGGCATTCAGCAGCTGCCCGCGCGAGAACACATGCCCCGGGTGGCTCGCGAAGTGCAGCAGCAGGTCGAACTCGAGCGCGGTGAAGTCGATCTCGTCGCCGCGGTAGCGCACCTGGCGCTTGGTCGGCAGGATCTCCAGGTCGCCGTTGCGCAGCGTGCTGGCCTGCGCCTGCGCGCCGGCCTGCGCGGCGCGCAGCAGGTCGGCACGGCGCAGCAGCGCCTTCACGCGCGCCAGCAGCTCGGCCAGCGAGAACGGCTTCGTCAGGTAGTCGTCGGCGCCCAGCTCCAGCCCGAGCACCCGGTCGAGCTCGGTCGCCTTGGCGGTGAGCATCAGGATCGGCGTGCTGCGGCCGCGCGCACGCAGCGCCTTGCAGACCTCCAGGCCGTCCAGGCCCGGCATCATCAGGTCGAGGATCAGCAGGTCGCTCGCCTGCTCGTTCTGGCTGGCCAGCGCCGCGACGCCGTCGGCCACCGCGGTCACCGCATAACCCGAATTGCTGAGGTTCAGCACGATCAGATCGCGGATGTCGGTCTGGTCTTCGGCGACGAGGATGGTGGCTGGCATGGGGGGATTGTCGTGCGGGCCGGGAAGCTTCTTACAGGGCGGGACCACCGCGTCCTGAGGCAAATGTGATCTTCCTGTGATGTTCGGCGATGGGCGCGCGAGGTGCGGTGGCGACAGTCACTCCATCGACAACCACCGATCCCAGGAGCCCACCATGCAAGCCACCGCCGCCGCTTCCGCATCGACCGCCTTCATGCCGGCAGCCCTGTCCTGGCCCGAGGTGGTGGCGCACCGCGGCTACCTGGTGCGCTTCGCGCAGCGCAAGCTGCACGACCCGATGCTGGCCGAGGACGTGGTGCACGACGTGTTCGAGGCCGTGCTCACCGGCCGTGCGAGCTTCGGCGGGCGGGCCGCGCTGCGCTCGTGGCTGACGGCGGTGCTGAAGAACAAGATCGTCGACCTGGTGCGCCAGCGCGCCGGCCACGACAGCCTGGACGCCCAGTGGCTGGACGACGACGGCGAGGCGGTCGGCGCCGCCGCGGTGGAATGCCCGCAGCCGCGCCCCGACGAGGTCGCCGAGCAGCGCCAGCAGCTCGACCGGATGCTGGCGCGCATCGAGGCCCTGCCGACCGGGCTGCGCGACGTGATGCGGTTGCGCGTGCTGCACGACCAGCCGACCGAGCAGGTGTGTGCGGCACTGGCGATCACCGAGGACAACCTGTTCGTGCGGCTGCACCGGGCGCGCAAGCAGCTGCTGTCCTGATCCCACACGAATATGGTCATAAGCAAACATTCGTTGTAGGCCGCAGGACTGCTCAGCAGAATCACGCACCTACTCATGCGCACGCCGCGCCACCCCCGCGGCCGCGCCCACGCGAATGAATTTCCAGCAACTGCGGTCTGTCCGCGAGACCGTGCGCTGCGGCTTCAACCTGACCGAGGTTGCCGCGGTGCTCCACACATCCCAGCCCGGCATCAGCCGGCAGATCCGCGAGCTCGAGGACGAGCTCGGCATCGAGATCTTCGTGCGCGCCGGCAAGCGGCTCACCGGCCTCACGCCGCCCGGCGAGGCGGTGCTGCCGATCGTCGAGCGGCTGCTGCTGGATGCCGAGAACCTGCGCCGCGCCGGCGACGAGTTCAGCGCGCAGACCAGCGGCCGGCTGTCGATCGCCGCGACCCATTCGCAGGCCCGCTACGCACTGCCGGCCGTCGTGCGCGACTTCCGCCAGCTGTATCCGCAGGTCACGCTGAACCTGCACCAGGGGTCGCCGAAGCAGGTGGCCGAGATGCTGCTGTCCGGCGAGGCCGACATCGGCATCGCGACCGAGGCGCTGGCCGGCTACGAGCAGCTGGTGGCGCTGCCGTGCTACCGCTGGACGCACAGCGTGGTGGTGCCGATCGGCCATGACCTGCTGAAGCAGGAGGGGCCGCTGACGCTGCAGCGCCTGGCGCGCTACCCGATCATCACCTACGACGTCGGCTACACCGGCCGCACCCACATCGACGAGGCCTTCGCCGCCGAGGGCTTGAAGCCGAGCGTGGTGCTGACCGCGATGGATGCCGACGTGATCAAGACCTATGCCGAGCTCGGCATGGGCGTGGGCATCGTCGCGTCGATCGCGTTCGACCCGGAACGCGACCGCCAGCTGCGTGCGATCGACGCGCGGGATCTGTTCGCGGTGAACCTGACGCGGCTCGCGGTGCGGCGCGGAACGTGGCTGCGCGGGTATGTCTACTCGTTCATCGAGGCGTTCGCGCCGACGCTGACGCGGGAGACGGTGGAACGGTCGTTGAACGGGGAAGCGGTCGAGGAATAGTCGGGCTCGTTGACTGCGCTGGCCTTCGACAGGCTCAGTCCGAACGGGGAGCTCAGATCATCGCCGCGGGGTCGGGCAGTTCGTCATTCGCGAACCGCTGCACTCGCCGCGGCTTCAGATGCACGCGTGAGCCGGTCGCCAGCTGCAGCTTCTCGCGCAGCCCCTGGTACTCCGAGCGCGGCAGTTCCACGTCGACATAGCTGCCGTCGTCCTCGCGCTTGAACTCCAGCCGCGTGTTCGGCCCGACCGTCAGCGCCTGCGACAGCGTCACCGCCAGCGTGCCGTCCTCTGCCGAGCCGAGGATCTGCAGCTCGTGCGGCCGCACGTAGCTCACGTCCTCGGCCGCCGTGCCCGCGCCGCTGCGCCCGAAGCGGCCGTGGAACAGGTTCACGTCGCCGAGGAACTGCAGCACGAACGGGCTGGCCGGGTGGTCGTACACCTCGTCCGGCGGGCCGTCCTGCTCGATGCGGCCCTGGTTCATCACGACGATGCGGTCGGCCACCTCCATCGCCTCTTCCTGGTCGTGCGTGACGAACACGCTCGTCACGTGCATCTCGTCGTGCAGCCGGCGCAGCCAGCGGCGCAGTTCCTTGCGCACCTTGGCATCGAGCGCACCGAACGGCTCGTCGAGCAGCAGCACCTTCGGCTCCACCGCCAGCGCGCGCGCGAGCGCGATGCGCTGGCGCTGGCCGCCCGACAGCTGGTGCGGGTAGCGATCGGCGATCCAGTCGAGCTGCACCAGCTTCAGCAGGTCGGTCACCTTGGCCTTGATCGCGGCATCGCTCGGTCGCGTCGCCTTCGGCCGCACGCGCAGCCCGAACGCGACGTTCTCGAAGATCGTCATGTGGCCGAAGAGGGCGTAGTGCTGGAACACGAAGCCGACCTGGCGCTCGCGCACGTCGGTGTTCGTCGCGTCCTCGCCGTGGAACAGCACGGTGCCGCTGTCGGGCACCTCGAGCCCCGCGATGATGCGCAGCAGCGAGGTCTTGCCCGAGCCCGAGGGCCCGAGCAGCGCCACCAGTTCGCCGGCCGGGATGTCCAGGTTCAGGTTGTCGCAGACGACGGTCTTGCCGAAGCTCTTCTTCAGGTTGCGGACTTCGATGCTCATTCTGGAAACCTCATTCCGAGCGGCCCTCGGCCGCCTTCTTCTGCTCGCGCACACGGCGCTCGACCAGGTACTTCAACACCAGCGTCACCAGCGCCAGGCCGGCCAGCAGCGACGCGACCGCGAACGCCGCGGCGAACTGGTACTCGTTGTAGAGGATCTCGATGTGCAGCGGCATCGTGTTGGTCTGCCCGCGGATGTGGCCCGACACGACGCTGACCGCGCCGAACTCGCCCATCGCGCGCGCATTGCACAGGATCACGCCGTACAGCAGCGCCCACTTGACGTTCGGCAGCGTGATGCGCCGGAAGATCTGCCAGCCGTTGGCCCCCAGCACGCGCGCTGCCTCTTCCTGCTCGGTGCCCTGCGCCTGCATCAGCGGGATCAGTTCGCGCGCGACGAACGGGAAGGTCACGAACACGGTCGCGAGCACGATGCCCGGCACCGCGAAGATGACCTTCAGGTCGTGGTCGCGCAGCCACTCGCCCCACCAGCCCTGCAGGCCGAACAGCAACACGTAGATCAGGCCCGAGATGACCGGGCTGACCGAGAACGGCAGGTCGATCAGCGTGAGCAGCACGTTCTTGCCGCGGAACTCGAACTTCGCGATGCACCAGGCGGCGGCGATGCCGAACACCAGGTTCATCGGCACCGAGATGCCGGCGGCAATCAGCGTCAGCTTGATCGCCGACAGCGCATCGGGGTCGGTGATGGCGGCGAAGTAGACGCCGACGCCCTTCTTGAACGCCTCGGCGAACACGATCGCGAGCGGCACGAACAGGAACAGCGTCAGGAACGCGAGCGCGATGCCGATCAGCGTCCACTTGACCCACGCCGGCTCGGTGGTGGCGGATTGCAGATGGCGCGGGGCCTCGGCCGCGCTCGCGGCGTCGCGGGGAATCGCGGCCGTGCTCATCGTCCCTGCCTCGCTCTCGTCCAGGCCTGCAATGCGTTGATCGCCAGCAGCAGCGCGAACGCGCTGACCAGCATCACGACCGCGATCGCGGTGGCACCGGTGTAGTCGTACTGCTCCAGCTTCGTGATGATCAAGAGCGGCGTGATCTCGCTGATCAGCGGCATGTTGCCGGCGATGAAGATCACCGAGCCGTATTCACCGAGCGCCCGCGCGAACGCGAGCGCGAAGCCGGTGAGCAGCGCCGGCGAGATGATCGGGAAGATCACCTTCGTGAAGGTCTGCAGCCGCGAGGCGCCGAGCGTGGCCGCGGCCTCCTCGATCTCCTTGTGCAGGTCTTCGAGCACCGGCTGCAGCGTGCGCACGACGAAGGGCAGGCCGATGAAGGTGAGGGCCACGAACACGCCGAGCGGCGTGAAGCTCACCTTGAACGGCAGGTAGCGGCCGATCCAGCCGTTCTGCGCGTACAGCGCCGTCAGCGCGATGCCGGCCACCGCGGTCGGCAGCGCGAACGGCAGGTCGACCAGCGCATCGATCAGCCGCTTGAACGGGAACTCGTAGCGCACCAGCACCCACGCGACGACGAGCCCGAACACCGAGTTCATCAGCGCGGCGGCGAACGATGCGCCGAAGGTGAGCCGGTACGACGCGAGCACGCGCGGCGCGGTGACGGCGTCCCAGAACGCCGGCCAGGTCATCGTGGCCGTCTTCAGGAAGGCCGCCGACAGCGGCAGCAGCACGATGAAGCTCAGGTACAGCAGCGTGAAGCCGAGCGCCAGGTCGAAGCCCGGCAGCACGCTGTGCCGCTTCAGCAGGGTGCGGGTGAACAGCACGGAAGGCGCTTACTTCTTCGCGGCGGCGAGGATCTGGTCGTAGATCGCGCCGTCGTCGAAATGCTCCTTCTGCGCCTTGGTCCAGCCGCCGAAGACCTCATCGATCGTGAAGGTGTTGACCTTCGGGAAATCGGTCGCGTACTTCGCGAGGATGGCCGCGCTGCGCGGGCGCAGCTGGTGCTTGGCGGCGATCTCCTGCGCCTCGTCGGTCCACAGGAACTTGAGGTAGGCCTCGGCCTGCTTGCGCGTGCCCTTCTTGTCGGCCACCTTCTCGACCACCGCGACCGGGTTCTCGGCCAGGATCGTCGACTTCGGGTAGACCACCTCGAAGTTGTCGCCGAACTCCGACTTGATCAGGTTCACTTCGGATTCGAAGGTCGCGAGCGCATCGCCGATGTTGCGTTGCGCGAAGGTCGTCGTCGCGGCGCGACCGCCGCCGTCGAACACCGGCACGTTGGCGAAGATCTTCTGCACCAGCTCGCGGGCCTGGGCCGGTGTGCCGCCGGCCTTGATCACCGAGCCCCACGCGGCCACGTAGCTGTAGCGGCCGTTGCCGGTGATCTTCGGGTTCGGGATCACGACGCTGGTGCCCGGCTTCGCCAAGTCGCCCCAGTCCTTGATGCCCTTCGGGTTGCCCTTGCGCACCAGGATCACGGTGAGCGAGGTGGTCGGCGCCGCATTGTTCGGCAGGCGCCTGGCCCAGTCTTCCGGCAGCAGCTTGCCGCGGGTGGCCAGCACGTCGATGTCGCTCGACTGGTTCATCGTCACCACATCGGCCTCGAGCCCGTCGAGCACGGCACGCGCCTGCTTGCTCGATCCGCCGTGCGACTGGTTGATCGCCACGTCTTCGCCGGTCGCGGCCTTCCAGGACTTCTGGAACGCCGGGTTGATGTCCTTGAAGAACTCGCGGGCGACGTCGTAGCTGACGTTCAGCAGCGTCGGGCCGGCTGCGTGGGCGGGCGCGAAGGCGAACAGCGCGGCGGCACCGACCGAGGACAGGAGGAGGGACAGGCGTGAGGACATGGTGTTTCGGCCGCCAACGACGCAGCCCATGCAGATCGGACCGGCGATGTTACGGACGGACACCGCAACAGCGAACGACTCAATCGGCGAATCCTTATGAGTTTTTTGCACAAGCGAGTTCGCGGCGGGACGCCGAAGCGCCCGCCGCGATCACTTGAAGCCTGCGCTTACTTGCGCTCTATTCCTTCAAATCACTTCGAATAGATCTGGTCGAAGACACCGCCGTCGGCGAAATGCGTCTTCTGGGCCTTGGTCCAGCCGCCGAACACGTCGTCGATGGTGAACAGGTTCAGCTTCGGGAACTGCTTCTCGTACTTGGCGGCGACCTTCGGGTCGATCGGGCGGTAGAAGTTGTGCGCCGCGATCTCCTGGCCTTCCGGCGTGTAGAGGTACTCGAGGTAAGCCTGGGCGACCTCGCGGGTGCCGCGCTTGTCGACCACCTTGTCGACCACCGACACCGGCGGCTCGGCCAGGATGCTGATCGGCGGGTAGACGACGTCGAACTTGTCGGCGCCGAACTCCTTCAGCGACAGGTAGGCCTCGTTCTCCCAGGCCAGCAGCACGTCGCCGATGCCGCGCTCGGCGAAGGTCACGGTGGCACCGCGCGCGCCCGAATCGAGCACCGGCACGTTCTTGTAGACCTTCGAGATGAACTCGCGGGCCTTCGCGTCGTTGCCGCCGTTGCGCTTCAGCTCGAAGCCGTAGGCGGCCAGGTAGCCCCAGCGCGCGCCGCCCGAGGTCTTCGGGTTCGCGGTGATCACCGAGACGCCCGGCTTGATCAGGTCATCCCAGTTCTTGATGCCCTTCGGGTTGCCCTTGCGCACCAGGAAGATGTAGGTGGAGCTGTACGGCGTGCTGTTGTGCTGCAGGCGCTTCTGCCAGCCGGTGGGCAGCAGCTTGGCGCGTTCGGCGATCTCGTCGATGTCGTAGGCGAGGGCCAGCGTGACCACGTCGGCGTCGATGCCGTCGATCACCGAGCGGGCCTGCTTGCCCGAGCCGCCGTGCGAGGCCTTGATCGTCACGTTGTCGCCGGTCTTGGCCTTCCAGTACTTGCTGAAGGCGGTGTTGTATTCCTGGTAGAGCTCGCGCGTCGGGTCGTAGGACACGTTGAGCAGCGTGATGTCCTTGGCGAGAGCGACGCCCGCCGTGGCGGCGAGCGCGAGGGAGAGCAGCGAGTGGTGAATGAAGCGGGCCGTCGTCATGAAATCGTCCTGGTGGGCGGCACGAAGCCGCGGGGAGGATGCGAATGGTAGGCAGCCGGCCTTGCGCGGGAAACGAATCAAAACTTCCGTTCTTATGCGCTTTCTGATTCAAACGTCATGAGACTGGAGGGCGCGGATCCGCGCCGGCATGCCTTCGAGGCCCATCTCGCGGACGCCGGGCAGGTTGCCTTCCGCGGCGCTCTGCACCAGGCGCGACAACGTCTGCACATGCGGCAGCACGGTGCCGAAGAACAGCGGCCGGTCGCCGCGGGCGATCAGCAGCGTCGGGAAGTTCTCGACGTCGATCGGGCCCAGCACCTCGTCGTTGTCCTCGATGTCGACCCAGGCGAACTGCGCGTCGGGGTGCTCGGCGCGCACGCTGTCGAACAGCGGTTCGTAGTCGCGGCAGGTGCCGCACCAGGCGGCGCAGAGGCAGGCGATCAGCAGGGGTTCGGAGGCGGACATGGGCGCCAAGTGTGCCGCGAGTTGCCTGCCACCGCCGGGGTGGGCCAATCTACACAGCCCAGCGCCATTCAGATGCCGGGGACAAGTTCACGCGTTCGGGCTCATCGCGTCCCGGAACCTGCAACACCCGCTGCAGCACCCGCTCCTCCAGCGCCGCGAACGCCGCATTGCCGCGCGAGCGCGGCCGCGGCAGCGCGATGCGCTCGTCCAGCGTCACGCGGTGGTCCTCGATCAGCAGCACCCGGTCGGCCAGCGCGACCGCCTCGGACACATCGTGCGTCACCAGCAGCGCGGTGAAGCCGTGCCGCTTCCACAGCGATTCGATCAGCGACTGCATCTCGATGCGCGTCAGCGCGTCGAGCGCGCCGAGCGGCTCGTCAAGCAGCAGCAGCCGCGGTGCGTGCACCAGCGCGCGGGCCAATGCGACGCGCTGCCGCTGCCCGCCCGACAGCACCGCCGGCCAGTCGTTCGCGCGATCGGCCAGGCCGACCTGCGCCAGCGCCTCCAGCGCGCGCTCGCGTCCGTCGGCCGCATCCAACCCGAGCGCGATGTTGTCGATCACCCGCTTCCACGGCAGCAACCGCGCGTCCTGGAACATGAAGCGCAGGTCGCTCCTGTGCTGCGCAAGCGGTGCCCCGTCGAGCGCCAGCGCGCCGGCGCTCGCCTCTTCCAGCCCGGCCACCAGCCGCAGCAGCGTGCTCTTGCCGCAGCCGCTGCGCCCGACGATCGCGACGAACTCGCCCGGGTCGACGCGCAGGTCGATGCCCGACAGCACCTCGCGTTCGCCGAAGCGCTTCGACAAGCCGTCCAGCTGCAGCCCCATGCCGATGCCGGCCGGCGCGCTGCGGCGCGGCACGGCGACATCCGCCTCGCGCAGGACGGCATCGCCGGCCGACTCACCCGCCGACTCACCCAAAAACGCCAGTCCCTGGAACTCGATCTGCGAAGGCAACATCGCCATCCTCTTGAACATCATTTCGCCACCTGGTAGGCGGGGTTCCAGCGCAGCCACCAGCGCTCCAACCCCTTGGCCAGCACATCGGCCAGCTTGCCGAGCAGCGCATACAACAGGATGCCGACCAGCACCACGTCGGTCTGCAGGAACTCGCGCGCGTTCATCGTCATGTAGCCGATGCCGGCCTGCGCCGAGATCGTCTCGGCGACGATCAGGATCACCCACATGAAGCCGAGCGAGAAACGCACGCCGACCAGGATCGACGGCAGCGCGCCCGGCAGGATCACGTGCCGGTACAGCGCCCAGCCCGACAGGCCGTAGCTGCGCGCCATCTCGATCAGGCCCTTGTCGACCGAGCGGATGCCGTGGAAGGTGTTGATGTAGACCGGGAAGAACACGCCCAGCGACACCAGGAACAGCTTGGCCGACTCCTCGATGCCGAACCACAGGATCACGAGCGGGATCAGCGCCAGCGTCGGGATGTTGCGCACCATCTGCAGCGTCGAGTCGAGCAGCGTCTCGGCCGCGCGCCACGAGCCGGTCGCGAGCCCCAGCAGCAGGCCCAGCCCGCCGCCGATCGCGAAACCCGCCAGCGCACGCCCGGTGCTGGTGGCCACGTGCTGCGCCATCTCGCCGGACAGCAGCAGCGACCAGAACGCCTTCACGACGGCCAGCGGCTCCGGCAGCACGCGCGTGGACAGCCAGCCGCTGCGCGACGACAGCTCCCACGCGAGCAGCACCGCGACCGGCAGCAGCCAGGGCAGCAGGCGCCGGCGCGCCGCTTCAAACCGCGATCCGGATGTCCGTGACATGGTGCTGCGTCTCCGCATCGGGGTGGTGGGGCTCGATCAACTCGAGGCGGTTGCCGAACGGGTCTTCGACATAGGCACGGCTGGCATCGAACAGCGGCGCCTCGTCGACGCGGACGCCGGCGCGCTGCAGGCGGAACACGATCGTGTCGAGGTCGCCGACGCGCAGCGCCAGGTGGGCCTGCGGCGCGACGCCGGTGTAGTGGCCCTCGGTCAGGTCCAGCCGCTGCCAGCCGAGCGAGAAGCGCAGCGTGCCGGGGCGGTCGAGCTCCGGGTCGCGCACCTCGCGCAGGCCGAGCGCGTCCTCGTAGAACGCGCGGGCCCGCACGGCGCCGCCGAGGGGAATGGGCAACTGCACGTGGTCGACGCTGCGGAAGTCGGGCATGGTGATCAGCTCTGCGAAACCTTGGGCACGTAGGTGTTGGCGACAATCTCGCCGAACGGGCCGGTGAGCACCTGGCCGGCCAGCCGTTCGCGCAGGTTCACCGGCAGCAGCGGGAACACCAGCTCGGCGAAGCGGTGCGCCTCTTCCAGGTGCGGGTAGCCGCTGAGGATGAAGTACTCCAGCCCGAGGGCGGCGTACTCCTGGATGCGGTCGGCCACCTGCTGCGGATCGCCCACCAGCGCGGTGCCGGCCCCGCCGCGCACCAGGCCGACGCCGGCCCACAGGTTCGGCGACACCTCCAGCCCTTCGCGCACGTTCTTCGGGTTGAATCTGCCCTTGTTCAGTTCGGCCATGCGGCGCTGGCCGACCGAATCCATCTGCGCGAACTTCTGCTGCGCACGCGCGACGGTCTCTTCGTCGAGGTGCGAGACCAGTTCGGCCGCGGCGCGCCAGGCTTCATCCTCGGTCTCGCGCACGATCACGTGCAGGCGGATGCCGAACTCCAGCGTGCGGCCGTACTTGGCGGCGCGCTGGCGGATGTCGGCCACCTTGGTCGCGACGGCCGCCGGCGGCTCGCCCCAGGTGAGGTAGGTGTCCAGCTGCTGCGYGGCGAGCTCGTGCGCTTCTTCCGACGAACCGCCGAAGAAGATCGGCGGGTAGGGCTTGTTGATCGGCGGGTACAGCACCTTGCCGCCCTTCACGCGCAGGTGCTCGCCGTCGTGGCTGACGGCTTCGTTGTCGTGGCTCTTCGCGAGCACGTCGCGCCAGATCGTCAGGAACTCGCGCGAGAGTTCATAGCGCTGCGCATGCGGCAGGAACAGGCCGTCGCCCTCCAGCTCTTCGGCATCGCCGCCGGTCACCAGGTTCACCAGCAGGCGGCCGCCCGACAGGCGGTCGAAGGTCGCGGCCATGCGCGCCGACTGCACCGGCTGCACCAGCCCCGGCCGCAGCGCGACCAGGAATTTCAGGCGCCGCGTCGCGTCGATCAAGCTCGCGGCCAGCACCCACGAGTCTTCGCAGGAGCGGCCGGTCGGCAGCAGCACGCCTTCGTAGCCCAGGCTGTCGGCCGCGATCGCGACCTGCTTGAAATAGTCGAAGGTCGCGGCGCGCGCGCCCTTGCTGGTGCCGAGGTAGCGCGAATCGCCGTGCGTGGGGATGAACCAGAGGATCTTCATAGGGACTTCGAAGTGGGAGACCAGACGATGTCGGCGACGCGCACCGCCTGCGGGAGAAGGCCGAGCCGCGCGAACGCATCGGCCACGCGCTGCTGGTCGGCGACGATCGCCGGCGTCAGCGGTGCCGCCGGCGAGACCGGGCGGCGCGAGATGAACAAATGGGTGGTCGCGAGGCTCAATCCGCTGAAGTCGGAAATCAGCTGCGCCGCCTCCTTGCGGTTGGCCTGCACCCACGCATCGGCGCGGCTCAGCTCGGCGAGCAGCGTGAGCACGGCCTGCGGGTGCTGCTCGGTGAGCGCGCGCGACGCGAGGTAGAACGAGTTGTTGCTCGACAGGTCGCGGCCGTTGGCCAGCACGCGCGGTTTCAGGTCGAGCTCGACGGCCGCGTAGTAGGGGTCCCAGATCGCCCAGGCGTCGACGCTGCCGCGCTCGAACGCGGCGCGCGCGTCGGACGGTGCGAGGTACACCGGCTGGATGTCGGACCACTGCAGCCCGGCGCGGTCGACCGCGCGCACCAGCAGGTAGTGGGCGCTCGACCCCTTCTGCAGCGCGACCTTGCGGCCCTTCAGGTCGGCCAGCGTCGCAAGCGGCGCATCGGGCTTCACGAGGAGGGCCGACGACAGCGGCTTCGGCGGCTCGGCGCCGACGTAGCGCAGGTCCTTGCCGGCGGCCTGCGCGAACACCGGCGGCGTGTCGCCGGTGAGGCCGAACTCGAGGCTGCCGACGGCCAGCGCCTCCAGCAGCTGCGGCCCGGCCGGGAACTCGATCCACTTGACGGTGCTGGCCGGGAAACGCTTTTCCAGCGCGGCCTGCTGCTTCAGCACGACGAGGTTGACGGCGGCCTTCTGGAAGCCGATGCGCAACTGGGCGGGCGCCGATTCTGCGGCGCGCGCGAACCCGGCCAGCGACGCCGCGGCCGCGCCGAGCGTCACCTGCAGCAGCTCGCGTCGCGTGCCTCTCATGGCGCGCTCGCGGTCTTCAGCGCCGTCGGCAGCGCATCGGAGATGCGGATCGCCTTCGGGATCAGCTTCAGCTCGAAGAACGCGTCGGCGATCTTCTGCTGCTGCGCGGCCACGTTCGGCGTGATCGGCACGATGCCGTACGCGAAGCGGCCGGCGGCGACCTCGGCAACGCCGACATCGAGCCCGATCTGCGGCGCGAGGAAGGCAGCCACCTCGCGGCTGTTGCCCTCGGCCCAGCGGTCGAGCCTGGCGAGTTCTTCGACGATCGCGCGGATCACCTGCGGCTGCTTGTCGGCATAGGGCCGCGACGCGAGGTAGAACTGGTGGTTCGAGACCAGCCCCTTGCCGTCGGCGAGCACGCGCGCGCCGAGCTGCTTTTCGGCCGCGGCGAGGAACGGATCCCAGATGACCCAGGCGTCGACGCTGCCGCGCTCAAAGGCGGCGCGCGCATCGGCCGGCGCGAGGAACACGGTCTGGATCTCGCTGTACTTGACGCCGGCTTTTTCCAGCGCCTTGACCAGCAGGTAATGGACGTTGGAGCCCTTGTTCAGCGCGACCTTCCTGCCCTTCAGTTCAGCGACCGAGCGGATCGGCGAATCCTTCGCGACGACGATCGCCTCGCCGGCGGGTGCGGGCGGCTGGTTCGCGACGTAGACCAGGTCGGCACCGGCCGCCTGCGCGAAGATCGGCGGCGCTTCGCCGACGGTGCCGAAATCGATCGAGCCGACGTTCAGGCCTTCGAGCAGCTGCGGGCCGGCCGGGAACTCGGTCCACTTGACGTCGACGCCCTGCGGCGCGAGGCGCTTCTCGAGGTCGCCGCGCGCCTTCAGGATCGTCAGCGTGCCGTACTTCTGGTAGCCGATGCGCAGCTCGGTGCGGGTCTGCGCGAGGGCCGGACCGGCAACGAGGCCCAGGGCCAGCGTCAGTGCAAGGCCGAGGCGGCGGTGCGTCGAGAACAGCGAGTCGATCCGCAGGTTCACGGTGGTACTTCCAGGGGTGGACGGACAGAAGGAAAAAGACACCCCGGCCCCTTGCGGCGCCGGGGTGCCGAATCACCCGGCGTTCATGGCAAGCGGGCGAGGAGACAAGGGTTGCAGCGCGCGGTCGAGGCGTTCGACCAGGGCGTCATCGGGGACGTAGCCGCCGGATTCGTGCGGCACCAGCTGCGCATCGGTGGCGAACACGCCGTCGAGGATGTCGCGTGCGCCGAGTGCGGACAGCACCGGCTTCAACGCGTAGTCGAGCGCGAGCAGGTGCGCGAGGCTGCCGCCGGTGGCCAGCGGCAGCACGGTCTTGCCGCGCAGGCCGTCGGTGGGCAGCAGGTCGAGGAACAGCTTCAGCAGGCCGCTGTACGCGGCCTTGTAGATGGGGGTGGCGACCAGCAGCAGGTCGGCATCGCGCACTTCGTCGAGCGCCGCGCGGATCGATGCGTTGTGTGAATCGGCGTGCAGCAGCGGCGCGGCGGGCAGCTCGCGCACCGCGATCAGGCTGCTGGTGTCACCCGTGCCTTCCAGGCGCGTCTGCGCGAGCTGGAGCAGCCAACCCGAACGCGATCGGAGCGAGGGACTGCCGGAAATGCTGACGATCTTCATGGCGGATCGGGCGGGGTGGTGCCCGGTGGTGACGACGAGCCGCCACGATAGGGACCGGTCGGTCTAACGCCAACGAATGAAAGTGGTTTTGCTTATTGGCTGGGCGCATAGGCCTGCCCGGCGGCCATCGCTTTTCGAGAACCCGCTATCTCGGGGATGTGACCCGGACATCTTTCACCTGACGCGCTCTGGGGCGCTTCGCGAGACTGCGCGGTCGCAACATGATCCAGCTGGGAGAAGGGGATGAAATTCAAGTTGAGTAGAGCAGTCCGATGAGCGAAACCATCGAGCCGGTCTCCAGTCCTCCGGCAACGACCTCCGAGGCAGCCTTCGGTGAAGTGGTCACGCTGATTCGAGGCGCACGTGGACGTGCCACCCGGGCAGTCAATGCCGAAGTCATTGAGCTGTACTGGCGCATCGGTCAGTACTTGCATCAACGCATCGAAGCCGATGGCTGGTCCAAGGGAACTGTCGAAAAACTCGCCGCCTACATCGCCCAACGTGAGCCGGGCCGAAATGGTTTTTCGGCCCAGAACCTCTAGCGCATGCGGCAGTTCTTCCGGGCCTACCCTCAAGACTCGAAACTCTCAACATTGCTGAGAGAGATTTCGTGGTCCTCGCATCTGCACATCCTCAGCCGCACCAAGCGCGAGGAAGAACGTGAGTTCTACATGCGCATGGCCGCCCAGCAAGGGTGGCAGGTGCGCGAAGTGGCGCGGCAAATCGACAGCGGTCTGTTCGAGCGGACCGTGCTCCATCCGCCAAAAGCCTCAACTGCGTTGAGACAGCTGCAGCCTCAAGCTGAACAGCACTTCAAGGACACCTACCTGCTCGACTTCCTGGCCCTGCCAGATCCGCACTCCGAATCAGAACTGCATCGCAGCCTGCTGATGAACCTGGGCCGTTTCCTGACGGAGCTGGGTCGGGACTTCTGCTACATCGGCAGCGAATACCCGATGCAGGTCGGCGGGCAGGACTTCATGCTGGACCTGCTCTTCTTCCACCGCGGCCTGAACTGCCTGGTGGCCATCGAACTGAAGGTCACCGCTTTCGAGCCTGAGCACCTGGGCAAGCTGAACTTCTATCTGGAGGCGCTGGACCGTGATGTGAGAAAGCCTCACGAGAATCCGGCCATCGGGCTGTTGCTGTGCACCAGCAAGGACCACGAGGTGGTGGAGTACGCGCTGAGCCGCACGCTCTCCCCGGCGCTGGTGGCGCAATACCAGACGCAGTTGCCGGACAAGCAGATGCTGGCGATGAAACTGCACGAGCTCTACGCCTTGAGTGCACCGACGACGGCGCAGGACGCCAAAAAATCAGCCGTGCGCAAGAACACGGCGCGCACGCCGCGTCACAACACCTGATCCCTCAGCTGCGGAAACACCTTCCCCACCTTCCCCAGCAGGTAGTCCCCATACGTCCCGTCGAACGCATGCGGGTTGGCCCGGTCCCAGCGCGTCGCGCTGTCGTCGTCGGCCTGCGGCAAGCCTTCGATGGGCTGCACGCGCGCATCGAAGGCCGGATCGAAGAAGAACGGGAACGACAGCCGGTCGCGGCCCGACGTGTTCAGGCGCACGCGGTGCGGCGTCGAGCGGTACAGCCCGCCGGTCATCCGGTCCAGCATGTCGCCGATGTTGCAGACGAAGCTGTGCGRCAGCGGCGGCGCCTCGATCCAGCCTTCACGCGTCCTGACCTGCAGGCCGCCGACATCGTCCTGGCGCAGCAGCGTCAGCAGGCCGTAGTCGGTGTGCTCGCCGACGCCCCACTGCGCATCGGTGCCGGCCGGCACCGGGCGCGTCGGGTAGTTGAACAGGCGGAACAGGATCAGCGGGTCGGCCGTGCAGCGTTCGGCGAAGTAGCCAGGCGGCAGCGCCAGGCTCTGCGCGATGGCACGCATCACGCGGTGGCCGAGGCCGGTCAGCGCCGCCATCGTCGCGAGCAGTGTCTCGCGGAAGCCGGCCAGCGTGGCGTGCTCCGGAAACAGGTTGCGCCCATGCACCGGCGTGCGCGCCCGCACGCGCGGATCGTCGTCGCCGAGCTCCGCGCCGAGGTACAGCCCTTCCTTCCAGTCGGGCCGACCCGAGGTCAGCTCGCCGCCCAGCGGAAAGTAGCCACGCCACGCCCGCCCACCCAGCGCCATGCGCCACTGCAGCTTGGTCGGCTCGTCGAGCGCGAAGAAGCGGCGGCTCAGGTCTTCCAGCCGGTCCATCAACGCCTCGTCGACACCATGGCCGACGACGTAGAAGAAGCCATGCGCGCGGCACGCCTCGCCGATCCGCCGCGCGACCTCCGGCTCCGGCGACGCGAGGTCGATCACCGGCACATGCTGCTGCAGCGAGAGCACCATCAGCGCATCAGAAGGGTTTGTCGCCCAGCACCGTCGCGCGGTGCATCACGCGGCGGTGCGGCAGGTAGTCGGCGGTGGCGCAGTGCTGCGTCAGGCGGTTGTCCCAGAAGGCCAGGTCGTGCAGCTTCCAGCGCCAGCGCACCGTGTGCTCCGGCTTCGCGACATGCTCGAACAGCAGCCGCAGCAGCGCGTCGCTCTCCTTCGCGGCCAGCTCGACGATGCGGGTCGTGAAGCCCTCGTTGACGAACAGGCCGCGCAGCCCGCTGACCGGGTGCGTGCGGATCACCGGGTGGATCACCGGCGGGTTCTTCGCACGCGCCTCGTCCCAGCGCACGCGCTCGTCGGGCGTGCGGGCGAAGCGGTGCGCGGGAAAGGACTTCACCATGTCATGCTCGGCCGTCAGGCCGTCGAGCATACGCTTCAGTGGTGCCGACAAGCTCTCGAAGGCCGCGATGCCGCTCGCCCACAGTGTGTCGCCGCCCGACGGCGGCAGCAGCCGCGCCGCCATCAGCCCCGCCCCTGCCACGGCACCAGCCGCCGCTGCAGCGCACGCAGCCCCAGCTCCAGCCCGAACGCGATCAGCGCGATCGTGAAGATGCCAAGCAGCACGATGTCGGTGTTCAGGAACTGCGCGGCCGACTGCACCATGAAGCCGAGGCCGCGCGTCGCGGCGACCAGCTCGGCGGCGACCAGCGTCGACCAGCCGACCCCCAGCCCGACGCGCAGCCCGGTCAGGATCTCCGGCAGCGCGCTCGGCAGCACCACGTGGCGCAGCAGCTGCCAGCGCGTCGCGCCGAAGGCCTGCGCGGCGCGGCGGCGCGTCTCGTCGACCTGGCGCACACCGGTGGCGGTCGCGATCACCAGCGGCGCGAAGATCGCGAGCGTGATCAGCAGCACCTTCGACAGCTCGCCGATGCCGAACCAGATCACGATCAGCGGCAGGTAGGCAAGCGGCGGCACCGGCCGGTAGAACTCGATCAGCGGATCGAACACGCCGCGCGCGGTGGGCGACAGGCCCATCCACAGCCCGAGCGGGATGGCGGTCAGCACCGCGATGCCGAGCGCGAGCGCCACGCGCGCCAGGCTCGCGCCGGCGTGCTGCCACAGCGTGGCGTCCATGTAGCCCTCGCCTGCCACGCGCAGGAACTTCTCCCACACCGCGGCGGGCGGCGGCAGGAACAGCGGCTCGATCCAGCGCGCCGCCGTCACCGCCTGCCACACGGCCAGCAGCACCAGCACGCTCAGCAGGCTGATCACGACGGGGCGCGACCACAGCGGCGCGGCAGCCTCGGGCCCAGCCTTCGGCCTGACGGATTCGTCGAGCGCGGCAGGCTGCGTGAGCACACGCACGGTCATCGGAGAGATCGCATCCATCGCTTCGGCTCAGTGCACCGCTTCGTCCTGCGCGAACACCGCGCCCAGCACCTGCTCACGCACCGCGACGAACTCGGGCAGCGACTTGATCGCCCGCGCCGCCTCGCCCTGCGCATGGCGGCGGCCGAAGTCCAGCGCACGTTGCTGCACGATGCGCGCCGGCCGGCGCGACAGCACCACCAGGTCGGTCGCGAGGAACACCGCCTCCTCGACGCCGTGCGTCACCAGCACGATGGTCTTGCCGGTGGCCTGCCAGACCTTCAGCAGCAGCTCCTGCATGCGCTCGCGCGTCAGCGCATCGAGGGCGCCGAACGGCTCGTCCATCAGCAGCACCTCGGGGTCGGCGGCCAGCGCGCGGGCGATACCGACGCGCTGGCGCATGCCGCCCGACAGCTCCCACACCGGCCGCGTCTCGAAGCCCTCCAGCCCGACCAGCGCGAGGAACCCGCGCGCCCTGTCCTCGCGCGCCGCGCGGCCCCCACCGCGCAGGCGCAAGGGCAGGGCGACATTGTTCAGCACGTCGAGCCAGGGCAACAGCGCGTCGTCCTGGAACACGACGCCGCGGTCCGCGCCGGGCCCGGTGATCGGGCGGCCCGACACCGACACCCGCCCGCCGCTGGGTGTCACGAACCCGGCGATGACATTCAACAAGCTGGACTTGCCGCAGCCCGAGGGCCCCAGCAGCACCGCCAGCGCGCCTTGCGGCACCTGCCAGTCGATGGCATCCAGCACGGGGGTGTTCACAGCCGTGGTCGACCCTGCAGCACCCCGGTACCCTACAGTGACCGCCTGCAGTTCGACCACGGCGTGAACTCCTTCGTGTCTCGTTGGTGCGTGTTCAGCGTGCGGTCGCGACGGCCTGGCCCGAGGCCTTGGCCGCGGCCTGCACGTGCTTCACGCTCACATAGCTGCCGTAGTCGGCCAGCACCTGGTCGACCTTGCCTTGCTCCTTCAGGAACTTCGCGGTGTCGGTCAGCGCCTTGACGGTGCCCCCGCCCAGCAAGGCCGGCGAGGCCTGCTCCGCGAGCGTCGGGAACTTCGAGCCGGCCAGCAGCTCGGGCACGTCGGCGGCGGTGGCGCCGGTCAGCTTGACGATCTTGTCGACGTTGGCCTGGTTCGCGACGAAGGCCTTCGTATCCTTGCGGTAGGCGGCATACGCCTCGCCGGTGATGCGCACGAACTGCGCGACGAACGCCGGGTTCTTCTGCGCGAAGTCACGGCGCACGATCCACGCATCGAAGGTCGGCGCACCCCAGGTCGCCACGTCGGCCGAGCTGGTCAGCAGCTTGCCGCTCTCCTTGATCTTGCCGAGCGCCGGATCCCACACATAGGCGGCGTCGATGTCGCCGCGCTGCCAGGCCGCGGTGATCTCGGTCGGGCGCAGGTTGATGACGTTGACCTTCTTCGCATCGATGCCCCAGTGCTTCAGCGCGGCCAGCAGGCTGTAGTGCGTGGTCGACACGAACGGCACCGCCACCTTCTTGCCGACCAGGTCGGCCGGCTTCGCGATGCCCGAACCGTTGCGCACGACCAGCGCCTCGGCGCTGCCGATCTCGGCGGCGACCAGGATGGTCTCGATCGGCAGCTCCCGGCTCGCGGCAGCGGCCAGCGGGCTGGAGCCGACGTAGCCGATCTGGATGTCACCCGACGCGACGGCGGTGATGACTTCGGCACCGCTCTCGAACTTGCGCCATTCGATGGCCTGGCCGGTGGCTTTCTCATAGAGGCCGTCGGCCTGCGCGACCTTGGCCGGCTCGACGACCGTCTGGTACGCGATCCGCACCGGCTGGGCTTGCGCAACGGCCGAGCCCGCGGTGGCGAACAGGCCGAGCGCGATGGCCAGGGCCTGGACGATGGAAGCACGACGGGCTGCGCGACGGGTGTGTGTCATGGTTCTCCTCCTCGGGTGTCGATGCGACTGCAAGGCCTGCACGGTACGGCGCGCCGCCGCCGATCCGAACGAAGCTTTTCGGATGTGCTCATGCCGGCTGTGCGGCGGGCGAATATCGAAGCACGCTTTTCTTCGTTCGCCGCGGCAATTGGTGGCGATAGCCTTCATTCGACATTGATCGCTGAAGGAGACCGCCATGTCCGCCGTGCTCGCAGAATTCCCCCGTCCCACCGTGCTCGAAGAGGCCCGCCAGCGCGCCCGTGACGGCCAGCTGCCGTTCGCCGGCAGCCTGTCGCCGGTCGATGCCTGGGCGCTGACCCGCAGCGGCCAGGCCGTGCTGGTCGACGTGCGCACCGCCGAAGAGCGCAAGTTCGTCGGCCACGTCGCCGAGAGCGTGCACGTGCCCTGGGCCACCGGCACCAGCCTGACGCGCAACCCGCGCTTCGTGCGCGAGCTGGAGGCCAAGGTCGCCAAGCCGGCGGTCGTGCTGCTGCTGTGCCGCAGTGGCAAGCGCTCGGCGGCGGCGGCCGAGGCCGCGACCAAGGCCGGCTTCGCGCAGGCCTTCAACGTCAGCGAAGGCTTCGAGGGCGAGCTGAACGCGCAAGGCCAGCGCGGCCACGCCGACGGCTGGCGCTTCCACGGCCTGCCGTGGATCCAGGATTGACCATGTCGGCATCTGCCTTCGACGTGGCCGAGGTCGTCGCCGGCCTGCGCGCTGCCCGCACCCGCTGGCGCGAGTCGCAGCAGCGCCAGCGCGAACCCGGCGGCCGCGAACTGCCGTCACGCGAGGCGCTGCAAGGCATCGTCGAATCGCTGCGCGGCGTGCTGTTCCCGATGCGGCTCGGCCCGCCCGACCTGCGCCAGGACAGTGAGGACTGGTACATCGGCCACACGCTCGACACGCTGCTGCATGCGCTGTGCGCGCAGGTGAAGCTCGAGCTGCGCCATGCCGGCCGGCACGAGGTCGACGCCGAAGACCTGGTGCGCCGCTTCGCCGCGTCGCTGCCCGCGATCCGCGGCCTGCTCGACAGCGACGTGCTGGCCGCCTTCCACGGCGACCCGGCCGCACGCAGCGTCGACGAGGTGCTGCTGTGCTACCCCGGCATCGACGCGATGGTGCACCACCGCGTCGCGCACCGGCTGTACGAGCTGGGCGTGCCGCTGCTGGCGCGCATCGTCGCCGAGCTGGCGCACGGCCGCACCGGCATCGACATCCACCCGGGCGCGACCATCGGCGCCGGCTTCTTCATCGACCACGGCACCGGCGTCGTGATCGGCGAGACCGCGGTGATCGGCGAGCGGGTGCGCGTCTACCAGGCGGTGACGCTGGGCGCGAAGCGCTTCCCGACCGACGACGACGGCAAGATCCGCAAGGGTCTCGCACGCCACCCGCAGGTGGAGGACGACGTGGTGATCTACGCCGGCGCGACGCTGCTGGGCCGCATCGTGATCGGCCGCGGCTCGACGATCGGCGGCAATGTGTGGGTCACCGACGACGTGCCGCCGGGCAGCCAGGTGACACAGGCGACTACAAGACAGGACCGCCGGCCATGACCCATACCTTGCGCCAACGCTTCGGCCAGGTCGTGCGCGTGACCCGCGAGGACCGCGGCTGGTCGCAGGAGCAGCTCGCCGGCCGCGCCGACCTGAACCGCTCCTACCTCGGCGAGATCGAGCGCGGCACCGTGATGCCGTCGATCGAGACCGCCGCCAAGCTCGCCGCGGCGCTGGGCATCAGCCTGTCGTCGCTGATCGCGCGCTTCGAACTGGGGACGCCCGCCTGATGACATGACACGCGAGTCACCCTTTGATGGCGATAGCCGGTTGATCGGCGCACGGGCGCTGGCGACACTGCGCCCGCTTATCTGATCCCCGCATAACTTCATTCGTTTTTCGTTTCAGGAGTTCCTCCATGGCTGACACCCAGCAACAGCTGGCCCTTGGCGACAACGCCGCCCGGCAACTTGCCAACGCGACCAAGACGGCACCGACCCTCGCGACGCTGACGCCGCGCTGGCTGACGCACCTGTTGCAGTGGGTGCCGGTCGAGGCCGGCATCTACCGCCTGAACACGGTCAAGAACCCGCAGGACGTGCTGGTGGCCTGCTCGTCGCAGCGCGACGAGGGCGAGCTGCCCAGCACCTACGTCGACTACGACGAGCAGCCGCGCGAGTACTTCCTGAACGCGGTCAGCACCGTGCTGGACGTGCACACCCGCATCTCCGACCTCTACAGCAGCCCGCACGACCAGATCAAGGAGCAGCTGCGCCTGACGATCGAGACCATCAAGGAGCGCCAGGAGAGCGAGCTGATCAACAACCCGGACTACGGGCTGCTCGCCAGCGTCGCCGACGAACAGCGCGTGTTCCCGCTGACCGGCGCGCCGACGCCCGACGACCTGGACGAGTTGCTGAGCAAGGTGTGGAAGGAGCCGGCGTTCTTCCTGACGCACCCGCTGGCCATCGCCGCGTTCGGCCGCGAATGCACCCGCCGCGGCGTGCCGCCGCCGACCGTCAGCCTGTTCGGCTCGCAGTTCATCACCTGGCGCGGCATCCCGCTGATCCCGTCCGACAAGGTGCCGGTGGCGGACGGCAAGAGCAAGATCCTGCTGCTGCGCGTCGGCGAGAAGCGCCAGGGCGTCGTCGGGCTGTACCAGCCGGGCCTCGCCGGCGAGCAGAGCCCGGGGCTGTCGGTGCGCTTCATGGGCATCAACCGCAACGCGATCTCGTCGTACCTGATCTCGCTGTACTGCTCGCTCGCGGTGCAGGTGCCTGATGCGCTGGCCGTGCTCGAGGATGTCGAGATCGGCAAGTTCCACGAGTATCCCGACACGTACAAGTGATGAGCACGATCGACGCGTTCGACCCCGCAGCGATCGCGAAGCTGGCGGGGGAACTCTTCGCGAACTGGCCCGGGGCTGCACCGGCGGCTCCGTCATTCGCTCCCTCGGTGCCGGCGAATGCGCACCCGGCCGGCTTCACGCCGCCGCCGGGCAGCAGCGGCCCGGCCACACCGAACGTGCAGCCGCTCACCGCCGCCGTTCCTGGTGGCAACCTGGTGCCGAGCTCGCCGCAGCATCCGGCCGCGTTGGCGGCGCAGCTGCCGTCGTCGCTGCCGCATGCGCCGGCCGGCAACGGCGTGCCCGACCTGGGCTACACCGCGGCGCCGGCCTGGGACGGCCGCTTCGGCAGCTCGTCCGCCGGTGTGGCACCGGCCTCGCCGTCGTTCTACTTCCTCGAGACGCCGCGCCATCCCGGGCAGCGCGCGCTGGGCGAGCCCAGCCATGCGGCGCCGCTGAAGCCGGCCTTCGACGTCAACGCGGTGCGGCGCGACTTCCCGATCCTGCAGGAGCGCGTCAACGGCCGGCCGCTGGTCTGGTTCGACAACGCCGCCACCACGCAGAAGCCGCAATCGGTGATCGACCGCATCAGCCACTTCTACGAGCACGAGAACTCGAACATCCACCGCGCGGCGCACGAGCTGGCCGCGCGCGCAACCGATGCGTACGAAGGTGCGCGCAAGACGGTGCAGCGCTTCCTCGGCGCCGCGTCGGTCGACGAGATCGTGTTCGTGCGCGGCACCACCGAGGCGATCAACCTGGTCGCCAAGAGCTGGGGCGCGAAGAACATCGGCGCCGGCGACGAGATCATCGTCTCGCATCTGGAGCACCACGCCAACATCGTGCCGTGGCAGCAGCTCGCGGCCGAGAAGGGCGCGGTGCTGCGCGTGATCCCGGTCGACGACCGCGGGCAACTGAAGCTCGACGAGTACCGCAAGCTGCTCGGCCCGAAGACGAAGCTGGTGTCGGTGACGCAGGTATCGAACGCGCTCGGCACGGTGGTGCCGGTGCAGGAGATCGTCGCGCTCGCCCGCGCGGCCGGCGCGAAGGCGCTGGTCGACGGCGCGCAGTCGGTGTCGCACATGCGGGTCGACGTGCGCGCGATCGATGCGGACTTCTTCGTGTTCTCCGGCCACAAGCTGTTCGGCCCGACCGGCATCGGCGTGCTGTACGGCAAGCAGGAGATCCTGGAGGACATGCCGCCGTGGCAGGGCGGCGGCAACATGATCGCCGACGTGACCTTCGAGAAGACGGTCTACCACGGCGCACCGACGCGCTTCGAGGCCGGCACCGGCAACATCGCCGATGCGGTCGGGCTGGGCGCGGCGATCGACTATGTGCAGCGGCTCGGGCTGGATGCGATCGCGCAGTACGAGCACGCGCTGCTCGGCTACGCGACGCACGCATTGCAGCCGATCCCCGGCGTGCGGCTGGTCGGTACCGCGCAAGACAAGGCGAGCGTGCTGTCGTTCGTGCTCGACGGGTACTCGACCGACCAGGTCGGGCAGGCGCTGAACCGCGAGGGCATCGCGGTGCGCACCGGCCACCATTGCGCGCAGCCGATCCTGCGCCGCTTCGGGCTCGAAGCGACGGTGCGGCCGTCGCTGGCGTTCTACAACACCTGCGAGGAAGTGGATCGCTTCATCGCGGTGGTGAAGCAACTCGCGAACCGGCGATAACCCCGCTGGTAGCCCGGATGCCAATCCGGGTTCGTGCACACACCCCGGATTAGCATCCGGGCTACGAGGCGCGTGCTCACGAGGCGCGCGTCTTCATTCATTCTGGAGACAAACCCATGAACGCCACGACCCACCCCGCCGTGCTCGACCTGATCGGCAACACGCCGCTGGTGCGCGTGACGCGCCTCGACACCGGCCCGTGCACGCTGCTGCTGAAGCTCGAATCGCAGAACCCCGGCGGCTCGATCAAGGACCGCATCGGCGTCTCGATGATCGAGGCCGCCGAGCGCGACGGCCTGCTGCAACCCGGCGGCACCGTCGTCGAGGCGACCGCCGGCAACACCGGCCTGGGCCTCGCGCTGGTGGCGCGCGCCAAGGGCTACCGCGTCGTGCTGGTCGTGCCCGACAAGATGTCGACCGAGAAGGTGCTGCACCTGAAGGCGCTCGGCGCCGAAGTGCACACGACGCGCTCCGACGTCGGCAAGGGCCACCCGGCCTACTACCAGGACTATGCCGCGCGCCTCGCGAAGGAGATCCCCGGCTCGTTCTTCGCCGACCAGTTCAACAACCCGAACAACCCCCTCGCCCATGAACGCGGCACCGGGCCCGAGCTGTGGGAGCAGAGCGGCCACGACCTCGACGCGATCGTCGTCGGCGTCGGCTCGTCGGGCACGCTGACCGGGCTGACGCGCTACTTCCGCACCGCGCAGCCGAAGCTCGAATTCGTGCTCGCCGACCCGGTGGGTTCCATCCTCGCCGACCAGGTGCTGACCGGCACCCATGGCCCGGCCGGCTCCTGGGCCGTGGAGGGCATCGGCGAAGACTTCATCCCGCCGATCGCCGACCTGTCCGGCATCAAGCACGCGTACTCCATTTCGGACGAAGAGAGCTTCGCGACCTCGCGCGAGCTGCTGCGCGCCGAAGGCCTGATGGGCGGTTCATCCACCGGCACGCTGCTGGCCACCGCGCTGCGCTTCTGCCGTGCGCAGACGAAGCCGCTGCGCGTCGCGACCTTCGTCTGCGACACCGGCACGCGCTACCTGTCGAAGGTCTACAACGACAGCTGGATGATCGACGAGGGCCTGCTCGCCCGCACGCAGTACGGTGACCTGCGCGACATCGTCGCGCGCCGGCCCGACGAGGGCGGCGTCGTCAGCGTGACGCCCGACGACACGCTGCTGACCGCGTTCCAGCGCATGCGCCTGGCCGACGTGTCGCAGCTGCCGGTGCTCGACGGCACCCGGCTCGCCGGCGTGATCGACGAGTCCGACGTGCTGATGCAGCTGCAGGGCGACCCGGCGCACTACGGCAACACCGTCAGCTCGGCGATGAGCGCCGCGCTGGAGACGCTGCGCCCCGGCTCGAGCATCGCCGCGCTGCGCCAGGTGCTGGACCGCGGCCTGGTCGCGATCGTCGCCGACGGCGATACATTCCACGGCCTGATCACCCGCTTCGATCTCCTGAACCACCTCCGCAAGGCACGCCGATGAGCTCCAAGGACACCCACCAGTTCGCGACCCGCGTGATCCACGCCGGCCAGTCGCCCGACCCGACGACCGGCGCGATCATGCCGCCGATCTACGCGACCTCGACCTACGTGCAGCAGAGCCCCGGCGTGCACAAGGGCCTGGACTACGGGCGCTCGCACAACCCGACGCGCTGGGCGCTGGAGCGCTGCGTCGCCGACCTCGAAGGCG
The DNA here is from genome assembly GCF_056403355.1 of Rhizobacter sp. P2_H3. Lineage (NCBI taxonomy): Bacteria > Pseudomonadati > Pseudomonadota > Betaproteobacteria > Burkholderiales > Sphaerotilaceae > Rhizobacter > Rhizobacter sp. P2_H3. The sequence continues at coordinate 68,671 of NZ_JBFUFQ010000007.1, forward strand.
GCACGCGCGCGTTCGCGTTCGCCTCCGGGCTGGCCGCGATCTCGACCACGCTGGAGCTGCTGGACGCCGGCGCGCACATCATCGCGAGCGACGACCTGTACGGCGGCACCTTCCGCCTGTTCGACAAGGTGCGCACGCGCAGCGCGGGCCACCGGTTCAGCTTCGTCGACCTGTCCGATCCGCAGGCGCTGCGCGCCGCGATCCGGCCGGAGACGAAGATGGTCTGGGTCGAGACGCCGAGCAACCCGATGCTGAAGCTGACCGACCTGGAGGCTATCGCCCGCATCGCGCATGAGCACGGCCTGCTGGCGGCGGCGGACAACACCTTCGCGAGCCCGTACGTGCAGCGCCCGCTGGAGCACGGCTTCGACGTGGTCGTGCACTCGAGCACCAAGTACCTGAACGGGCATTCGGACGTCATCGGGGGCGTCGCGGTGGTCGGGCAGCGCGCCGAAGCGGCCGGCCATGCGGAGCGCCTGGGCTTCCTGCAGAACGCGGTCGGCGCGATCGCCGGGCCGTTCGACAGCTTCCTGACGCTGCGCGGCGTCAAGACCCTGGCGCTGCGCATGCAGCGGCACGGCGAGAACGCATCGGCCCTCGCGCAATGGCTGGAGCGCCACCCGAAGGTCGCGCGCGTGCACTACCCGGGCCTCGAATCGCACCCGCAGCATGCGCTCGCGAAGCGCCAGATGCAGGGCTTCGGCGGCATGCTGTCGGTCACGCTGAAGACCGACCTGGCCGGCTCGCGCCGCTTCCTCGAGGCCTGCGAGGTGTTCTCGCTGGCCGAGAGCCTGGGCGGCGTCGAGAGCCTGATCGAGCACCCGGCGCTGATGACCCACGCGACGATCCCGGCCGAGCAGCGCGCGCAGCTGGGCATCAGCGATGCGCTGGTGCGGCTGAGTGTCGGCATCGAGGACCTGGCCGACCAGCGGGCCGACCTGGAGGGGGCGCTGGCGCGCATCTGAGCCGGAGCATCCAACCAACACGCCTTTGCTTATCCGGATTCAGTCGTTCGCGGATCGATCAGGCTTCGGTAGTCTGCGAACCCTGATTCCAACAACATGCTGAAGAGAACCCTCATGCAAAAACGCCTGTTCCTGTCCACGCTGGTCGCGGCCGCCGCCGCGGTGTTCTCGGTCGGCGCCCATGCCGACCAGCTCGCCGACATCCAGAAGAAGGGCGAGATCGTCATCGGCGTGCTCGGCACCGACGAACCGAACAGCTTCGTCGACCCGAAGACCCGCGACGTGGTCGGCTACGAGGTCGACATCGGCCGCGCGATTGCTGCCAAGCTGGGCGTGAAGCCGGTGTTCAAGCAGCTCGCCGTCGCCGCGCGCATCCCCGAGCTGCAACAAGGCCGCGTCGACCTGCTGGCCGCCTCGCTCACGCACAACAAGGAACGCGAGGCGCTGATCGACTTCTCGCTGACCACCTTCGTGACCGGCCAGAAGGTGCTGGTGAAGAAGGACAGCGGCATCTCGCAGTTGTCGCAGCTGGGCGGCAAGAAGGTGCTGACCGTCAAGGGCGGCACGCAGGAGCCGAACATCCGCAAGGCGGTGCCCACCGTCGACGTCGTCACCTTCGAGACCACGCAGCAGGCCTTCCTCGCACTGCAGCAGGGCAAGGGCGTCGGCTACGTCAATGACGAAGCCTCGCTGATCGACGACTTCGGCAAGCTCGGCCCGGCCGCGAAGAACTACCTGATCATCCCGCAGAGCATCAGCACCGAAGCACTGGCGCTGGGCATCCGCAAGGGCGAGGCCGGCGTGAAGGGCGTCGTCGACGGCGTGCTGCGCGACCTGGAGAAATCGGGCGAGGCCGACAAGCTGTTCCAGAAGTGGTACGGGCCGAACACGCGCCTGAAGTTCCAGTCGCGGGACTTCAAGTTTGTTTCCGACAAGATCGACGGTTAAGCTCGGCTGAAACCTGAATCGGTGCCTCGCCCTCTCACGGGGGCGAGGCACTTTGTTGTTGGGCCGACTTTTCCGCAGTCTTCGCCGTACTTTCCTTCGCCGTGCCTTCCTTCGACTTCTCCCTGCTGCTGTCCGGCCAGTACCACGATGCGCTGGTGGCCGGCTTCGTGCTGTCGCTGCAGCTGACCGCCGTCACGCTGGTGCTGGCGGTGCCGCTGGCCACCACGGTCGCGATGCTGCGGCTGTCGCCGTCGCGGGTGCTGCGCGCCATCGGGGTGTCGTACGTCGAAGCGATCCGCAACGTGCCGCTGCTCGCGCACATGCTGTTCTGGTACTTCGGTGCACCCGAGATGCTGCCCGAGGCGCTGAAGCAGCGCCTGTACGCCACCAACATCGAGGCGATCAGCGCGGTGGCGGCGCTCACGCTCTACACCGCCGCCTACATGGCCGAGGACATCCGCAGCGGCATCCGTGCGGTGCCGCCGGGGCAGATGGAGGCGAGCCGCGCGCTCGGGCTGGGCTTCCTGCAGTCGATGCAGCTGGTGATCCTGCCGCAGGCGGTGCGCATCACGGTGCCGCCGCTGATCTCGCAGACGCTGAACCTGTGGAAGAACACCAGCATCGCCACCGTGATCGGCGTCGCCGAGATGATGTACCGCGCGGCGCAGGTCGAATCGGCGACCTTCCGCAGCGTCGAGGCCTTCGCGTTCGCGACCGCGGCCTACCTGACGATCTCGCTCACCATCACCGGCCTCGCGAGCTGGTACCAGCACCGCTGGCCGGTGCGCTCCAGGTGATGCCACAGATGAGCGCGCGATGATCGAGCTGATCCAGACCTACTGGCTCTACTTCCTGATCGGCCAGTACCCGAACGGGCCGCTGGGCGGGCTCGCACTGACGGTGCTGCTGGCCGCGCTCGGCCTGGTGCTGGCGTTCCCGCTCGGGCTGCTGCTGGGGCTGGCCCGCATCAGCGAGCACCGCGCGCTGCGCTGGCCGGTCACCGCGCTGGTGTTCGCGGTGCGCGGCATCCCGCTGCTGATGGTGGTGTTCTGGGCCTACTTCTTCCTGCCCAGCGTCACCGGCCACAAGACCGACCAGTTCACGACGATGTTGATCGCGCTGGTGGTGTTCGACGGCGTCTACATCGCCGAGATCGTGCGCGCCGGCGTGCGCGGCATCCCGGACGGCCAGATGCACGCGGCACGCTCGCTCGGCTTCGGCCGCTTCGGCGCGCTGCGCTACGTGATCCTGCCGCAGGCGCTGCGCCACATGCTGCCGTCGCTGGTGAACCAGTTCGTCTCGACGATCAAGGAGACCTCGCTCGGCTACATCATCGGGTTGACCGAGGTCGCGTTCATCACGACGCAGATCAACACGCAGGTGTTCACGAAGCCGGTGCAGGTGTATGCGACGCTGGCCGTCACCTACTTCGTGCTGTGCTTCGGCTTGTCGCGCGTGGCGTATGTCATGGAGCGGCGGCTCGCGACGACGCGCGCCTGACCACCAGGCGCTGCCTGCTGGCACTGGGGGAAATTGCCCCCCGGCGTCTTCGAATACGCGCTATAACATTCCCGTCAAACGAAGAGACAACTTCGCAGAGTCCCGAAACGGACTGTCAGGGAGCTGACGACGATGACCGAGCCGCTTGTGCGCGCGTTCGTCGTCACCGGGTGCGTGTCATGGCGTCGGCGGGCCTGAGCCTGCCAGCGGAAGCCCGGTGGACGATCGCCACGCCGAACTGTCGCTGATCTGCCGCGTGCGGACATGGCGATGCGCCCTTGCGCTGAGCGAGGTGGTCGAAACCCTGCGCCCGCTGCCGGTCGAGGCGGTGGCCGGTGCCCCCTTCTTCATGCGCGGCCTGGCCCTGGTGCGCGGTCTGGCGTTGCCGGTGATCGACGCCGCGCGCCTGCTCGATGGCATCGACGCGGTGAGTGCGCCGCGCCGCTTCGTCGTGCTGCGCACCGGCGAGCGCCGTGTCGTGCTGGCGGTCGACGAGGTGCTCGGCGTGCGCGCCGTGCCGATCGATGCACAGCACCCGCTGCCGCCCTTGCTCGACGAGGCCGGCCGTGACGCCGTCGCCTGCATCGGCCGGCTGGACGCCGAGCTGCTGCTGGTGCTGGACAACGCGCGGCTGCTGTCCGACGAGGTGCTGGCATGACGGTTCGCACCGAGCGCTTCCAGGCCTTGGTGGCACGGCGCTTCGGCCTGCAGTTCGAGACCGACCGGCTGGGCTGGCTGGACGGCGTGCTGCAGCGCCAGCTCGACACGGCCGGCATCGGCTGCGAGCACTACCTGGCCGAGCTCGCCACGCCGTCGGACAACCCGGCCGCCGACGATCGCTTCAGCGCGCTGGTGCAGGAGCTGACGGTGCCGGAAACCTACTTCTTCCGCCACCTCGACCAGCTGCGTGCGTTGCGCGACCAGGTGCTGCCCGGCGTGCCGCGCGGCGCGGACGGCGGGCGCTGCCTGCGCGTCCTGTCGGCGGGCTGCGCGTCCGGCGAAGAGGCGTACTCGATCGCCATGCTGCTGCGGGAGGCGCTGCCCGCAGCGTCCTGCACGCTGGCCGTGCTCGGCCTCGACCTCAACCCCGAGATGATCGAGCGGGCCCGCCGCGCGCGCTATTCGGAATGGTCGCTGCGCGAGACCCCGCAGCCGCTGCGCGAGCGCTGGTTCCAGCGCGACGGGGCCGACTTCGTGCTCGATGCCGAGGCCCGCGGCGCGGTCCGTTTCGAGCCGCGCAACCTGTGCGCGGACGACCCCGCGTTCTGGCAACCCGGTTCGTACGACGTGGTGTTCTGCCGCAACGTGCTGATGTACCTCACGCCCGACGACGCGCGGGCCGTGGTGGCGCGCTTCGCGCGGGCGCTGGTGCCGGGCGGCCACCTGTTCCTCGGCCACGCCGAGACACTGCGCCGGCTGTCGGATGACTTCGACCTGCGCCACACGCACGACACGTTCTACTACCAGCGCAAGCCGGGCACGCTGCCGGCCGCCGCGGCGCCACGCGCGCCTGCCGCCGCCACCGAATGGGTGCAGGCGATCGACCATTCCTCCGAGCGCATCCGTCAGCTGACCGTGCCGGGTACACCGCCGCCCCGGGCCGACCCCGGCGATGTGCCGGGCGCGCGGCCGCTGGTGCAGGCGCTCGAGCTGTTCGCGGCGGAGCGCTTCACGCAGGCCCTCGACGTGCTGCAGGCCCTGCCGCCGGCGGCCGCGCCGGACCCCGAATCGCAGCTGCTGCAGGCGGTGCTGCTGACCCACGTCGGCCGCTTCGCCGAGGCCGAGGCGGCCGGCCGCGCGCTGCTGGCCACCGACCCGGCGAACGCCGGAGCGCACTACGTGCTCGCGCAGTGCCGCGAAGGGGTCGGTGACCCGGCCGGTGCCGCCGAATGCCACCGGCTGGCGGCCTGGCTGGACCCGGACTTCGCGATGCCGCGCCTGCACCTGGGCCTGCTGGCGCGCCGTCGCGGCGACATGCGCGCGGCGCGGCGCGAACTCGCCCAGGCGCTCGCGCTGCTGCAGCGCGAGGCGGCGTCGCGCCTGCACCTGTTCGGCGGCGGCTTCGACCGCAATGCGCTGCTCGCGCTGTGCCGCACCCAGTTGCACGCCTGCGGAGCCTGGCCATGAGGTCCGTCGCCACCAGCACCGCCGAGCAGCTGCGGCAGGCCTTCGACGCCTCGTTCGCCGAGCCGCTGCGCGCCGATGCCGAGCCGCCGGACGACTTCCTCGCGATCCAGGTCGATGCCGACCCGCATGCGCTGCGCCTGGCCGACGTCGCCAGCGTGCTGCTGCTGGACGCGGTCACGCCGCTGCCGAGCCCGCTGCCGGAGCTGCTCGGCGTGATCGGCTTTCGCGGCGGGCTGCTGCCGCTGTACGACCTGCGGGCCGTGCTGGGCTACGCCGGCCAGCGGCCGGCGCGCTGGGCGGTGGTGGCGGCCGCCGCGCCGCTCGCGCTGGCGTTCGACAGCTTCGACGGCCACCTGCGGGTGCCGCGCGGCGCGGCCC